>NZ_JBHWLY010000006.1:0-102157 GCF_042730435.1 Nocardioides sp. NPDC059952
GGGCCGCTTCTTTTGTTTAAACCCCACCCCCCCCCCCCCGCGCGCCCCCACCACCCCCGGGGGGGGCCCCCCCGGGGGCGCGCCCCCCCGCGGCGTACGGGTCTCGACAAGCTCGACCACCGAGGCCAGGTCAGAAGCCGAGGTCTCGGCCGATGAGCTCCTTCATGATCTCGTTGGAGCCGGCCCAGATCTTGGTGACGCGGGCGTCACGCCAGGCGCGAGCGACGCGGTACTCGTTCATGAAGCCGTAGCCGCCGTGGATCTGGACGCAGTGGTCGAGCACCTCGGACTGCGCCTGCGAGGACCACCACTTGGCCTTGGACGCCTCGACCGGGGTGAGCTCACCGCGGGCGTGCGCGGCGACGCACTTGTCGACGTACGCCTCGGCGACCTCGATCTGGGTGACCAGCTCGGCGAGCAGGAACTTGTTGTGCTGGAAGGCGCCGATGGACTGGCCGAAGGCCTTGCGGTCCTTGGCGTACTGCACGGTCTCGAGCAGGATCTGCTTGGCCTGCGCGACGTTGGCGACCGCGCACGAGACGCGCTCCTGCGGGAGCTCCTCCATCATGTGGATGAAGCCGCGGTTGAGCTCGCCGATGACCTCGGCGTCGGTGACGCGTACGTTCTCGAAGAAGAGCTCGGCGGTGTCGGACTCCTCCATGCCGACCTTGTCGAGCTTGCGACCGCGCGAGAAGCCCTCCTTGGTCGCCTCGATCGCGAAGAGGGTGATGCCCTTGGCGCCCTTCTCCGGGTCGGTGCGGACCGCGGTGATGACCAGGTCGCAGGAGTAGCCGTTGGTGATGAAGGTCTTGGAGCCGTTGATGACCCACTCGTCGCCGTCGCGGACCGCGGTGGTCTTCAGCGCGGCCAGGTCGGAGCCACCGGAGGGCTCGGTCATGCCGATCGCGAGCAGGATCTCGCCGGAGGCAACGCCCGGGAGCCAGCGCTGCTTCTGCTCCTCGGTGCCGAGGCGGACCAGGTAGGGGGCGGTGATGTCGGAGTGGATGCCGACGCAGGTCGGGTAGGCCGCGCCGATCTTGGCGAGCTCCTCGGCGAGGACCGCGTTGAAGCGGAAGTCGTCGGCGCCGGCGCCGCCGTACTCCTCCGGGATCGCGAGACCGAGGAAGCCGTTCTCGCCAGCCTCCAGCCAGAACTCGCGGGGCAGCGCCTTGTCGGCGATGTGCTTGTCGGTGTGGGGCTTGACCGAACGCTCCAGCCACTGCTGGACGGAGGCTCGGAAGTCCTCGTGGTCTTCCTCATAGTGGTCGCGCTTCAGCATGCCTCGGAGTCTACGACGCAGTGGTTACTCGGTGGTAACCCTCTCAGAATTCAATCCGGATCAGTCCTGCCGGATCCGGACAGGCGTACGCCACGCCACCACCAGCAGCGGCAACGAGACGATCAGGCCGACGATGAAGACGGTGTGCAGCGCCGGCGCGAGGACGTCGGCCGGCAGGGCCTCCAGGGGCGGCACCTCTCCCCCGGCGTATTCCCTGCGGACCAGCCCGTTCGCGACCGCACCGAAGAGCGCGACGCCCAGCGCCGAGCCGACCGAGCGGGCGAACATGTTGGACCCGGTCGCCACCCCGCGCACCTCCCAGTCGACCGCCGACCCGGCGGCGACGATGCCCGGGTTGACCGACCAGCCGAACCCGAGGCCGAGCACGAAGCACGGGATCGCCAGGTGCCAGATCGACGACGTCTCGCCGACCGTGATGAGCACCAGTCCGCCGACGACGACCAGCACCGCACCGAGCCCGACGGCGGTCCGAAACCCCCGAGAAAGGTAGATCCGGCCCGCGGTGGCGGCGGCGATCGGCCAGCCGATGCTCATCCCGGCGAGCGCGAACCCGGCCACCAGCGCCGAGTGACCGAGCACGCTCTGGGCATAGAGCGGGACGTACGTCGTGAGCCCGAGCATCACCACGCCGACGATCAGGCTGGCGGCGTTGGCCGGCGCGAGGACACGGTGGCGCAGCACCCACGGTGGCAGCACCGGGTCGGCGGCGCGGCGTTCGACGAACCCGAAGGCGACCAGGGCCGCGATGCCGACCGCGAAGATCAGGTAGGACGGCCAGGAAGCCCACGCCCAGGCGTGCCCGCCCTCGAGCAGCCCGAGCAGCAGCGCGATCCCGCCGACGGTGAGCAGCCCGGCGCCGGACCAGTCGATGGCGCGCGGATCGGTCGCCGGGCGCCGCTCCTCGTGGAAGTGGCGCAGCAGCCACAGCGCGACCGCCCCGACCGGCAGGTTGATGAGGAAGATCAGCCGCCAGTCGAGGTAGTCGGCGAAGAGGCCGCCGAGCGTCGGCCCGACGATGGCAGCGGTGGCCCAGACCGAGGCGACGTACGACGTCGCGACCGCGCGCTCCTCCAGCGTGTAGATATCGGAGACGATCGTCATCGCCATCGGCTGGATCGCCCCGGCACCGATCCCCTGGATCGCCCGGAAGACGATCAGCGCGGTCAGCGACCACGCCAGACCGCACAGCAGCGACCCGACCAGGAACGCGACGATCCCCGCGATCATCACCGGCTTGCGCCCGAGCCGGTCGGCGACCTTGGCGTAGAGCGGCGTGGTCACCGCGGTGGCCAGCACGTAGATCGAGAAGAGCCACGGGAACTGCTCGAAACCACCGAGATCCTTGACCACGCTCGGCACCGCCGTCGCCAGGATCGTCATGTCGATCGCGACCAGGCTCAGCGACACCATCACCGCGAGCAGGATGGGACCTCGTTCGCTACGAAGTCCTACAGAGCTGCGCGTGGGTCGGGTCGAGGTAGGCACATTACTTAGCAATCCTCACGACCGCGCATTCATTCCTACAGAGTCATTCCTCCCGCGCGCGGGCCGCGATGCGTACGTCGAGGTCGGTGTTCTCAGTTTTCCCGAAAACTGAGAATAACGGTGCGGTCGTTCTCACTTCTCCAGCTCGGCGAGGTCGAAGACCTCGTCGGCGGCGGGCTCCTCGACCTGGAACTCCTTGTCGAAGTCGGAGAAGGTGAGCTCGCCGGAGCTGCCCTGGGTCCACTTCACGATCCGGTGGGGCTCCGAGGCCCGGACGTACGTCCGGCTCTCGGTCTCGCCGTGGGTGACGTCGAGGCGGACAGCGGGGCCGTCGGCGGCCATCGCCGGACCGATCGCCTGGGCCTCGGCCTCCGGCGGGACCATCTGGGCGGTGAGGCTGTCGATGCTGCAGAAGGCGCGGAGGCTGGCCAGCTCGCCCTCGAGCTTCACCCACTTCTCACCGACCCGCTTGGCGATGCGCTCACCCTCACCCTTGGCCGGTGCGATCGACTTCCAGAACTCCTCGTCACCCTGGTACCAGGCCGAGCCGTCGATGGAGCGCAGCGAGATCTGGCCGTCGCCGATGCTGACCTTGCCGACGCAGGCGTCGTCGGCAGAGACGTCGAGGTCGACGGTGATCTTGGTGCTCTGCGAGTCGAGCACGTCGCCCTCGACATGCACGGTCTTGATGTCGTGCATCGCCGCGCGGGCATCCTCGGCGATCTGGTTGCCGGGCTCCTTCGCGTAGTCACGCGCCTGGGACAGCGATCCCTCCTCGTCACCACAGCCGGCGAGAGCGCTGGTCAGCGCGACGATGAGGACACTCAGGGGCACGGCTCTGCGGAACACGCGGCCTATCGTGACAGAAATTACGAAGGGGTCAACGCGAGAGGGCCTGTACGTCGGCAACCCACTCGGGCACGAGCTTCCCGGCCGGCCCCTGACGGGCGTCGTCGAAGAGGTGCGAGGTCTCGGACGAGTCCAGGTTGAGCTCGAGCGTCTTGGCCCCGGCACGGGTGGCCATGCGTACGAAACCGGCGGCCGGGTAGACCGCGCCGCTGGTGCCGATGGCGACGAAGAGGTCGGCCCGGACGAGCGCCCGCTCGATCAGGTCGAGGTCGTAGGGCATCTCACCGAACCACACCACGTCGGGCCTCAGCATGTCGTTGCCGCAGCCCGGGCAGGCCGGCCCGTCAGCCAGATCGTCGTCCCAGGCGAACCGGCCCTGACAGGAGTCGCAGAGCGCCGAGAGCAGCTCGCCGTGCATGTGCACCACCCGACGGGAGCCGGCGCGCTCATGGAGGTCGTCGACGTTCTGCGTGACCACGAGCAGCTCGTCGCCGAGGACCTGCTCGAGCCTGGCCAAGGCGAGGTGGGCAGGGTTGGGCACCACCGCACGCAGCTCCCGGCGGCGGTCGTCGTAGAACCGATGGACGGTCGCGGGATCACGATGGAACGCCTCGGGTGTCGCCACGTTGTCCACGTGGTGACCCTGCCAGAGCCCATCAGCATCCCGGAAGGTCGCGAGACCGCTCTCGGCGGAGATCCCGGCTCCGGTGAGCACGACAACTTTCACAAGCATTCAGGCTAGCGAGGTTGACGAAACATCCGCTGCCCCCGGGCGGCTGTTTTGGTCATCTGATCGGTAGTTGTAACAACTCAGACCGTCGATCGGTTGGCATAGACTTTTACTGTAAAGGACCCTTACTGTAATTCGGGTTCCTACAGCCCCACTCGGGAGGTCCCATGCTGACCAGACGATCTGTACTCGCCGCCACCTCTGCCGCCTTCGCCGTGCCACTCCTCGGCGGGACCGGCTGGCAGGCCGCACAAGCGATGCGCCCGCAACGACTCGGAGCCCAGGCCACCATCCAGCTCCGCTTCGCCAACCGGACCGGCGCGTACGACAACGCCTCCATCCACTTCTACATCGTCGGCACCAACCTGGCCACGGGCGAGCAGTCCCGGGTCACGCCCGAAGGCACGCTCGTGCCCGTCTCGCTCGCCGACAACGGCGCCGACGGCTACGCCGACTACGCGATCCCGTTCTCGGGGAGCGGCGACACGCTCTCCCAGATCCCCGCCGACATGTCGGGCCGGATCTACTTCTCGCTCGGCGACAAGCTGAAGTTCAAGGTCAACGAGGGCAACGCGCTCGCCTATCCGGCGGCATGGGTCGAGTCCGACCCCAGCTACGGCGTGCTGCACGACTGCGTCGAGTTCACCTACAAGAGCGGCCGGATCTACTGCAACACCACCATGGTCGACATGTTCAGCGTGCCGCTCTCGATCGCGCTGACCGGCGAGGAGTCGCCGACCACGGGCACCCTCGTCGAGGGCGGCCGCGCGCGGATCTTCGATGCCGTCTCGGCCTCGCCCGACTTCGGCTCCCTCGTCGTCGACGACCGTCGCATCATCGCGCCGGGACACGGGCTGGACGCCGGGAAGTTCTCCTCGACGTTCTTCGACTCCTACATCGACCAGGTGTGGTCGAAGTACGCCGGCGAGTCGCTCGTCGTGAATGCGAACAACACCACCTTCACCGGCCGAGTGAGCGGCGACCAGTTCGTCTTCGACGGTGGGGTGAAGGCGTTCAGCCGGCCCTCGACCCGGGACGTGCTCTTCTGCGACGGCGCGCTGGCGGCGCCCAACGACGGCATCACCGGTCCCGTCGCCGCCGTGCTCGGCGCGGGCTTCAACCGGACCACGCTGCTCGCCTCCGCGAACCAGCCCACGAACGACCCTGCCGGCTTCTACCAGGGCGACCCGGTCCATGCGTACTGCAAGGCGATGCACGACAACACGGTCGACGGGAAGGCCTACGGGTTCGCCTTCGACGACGTCGGCGGCTTCGCCTCGTACGTCGAGGACAACGCCTCCGAGATGGCGGTGACGTTGACCCCGTTCTGACGGCTGACACGGTCGGCGTCCCCTCTATCGGGGATGGCCGACACGCCTCGTCCAGCGCGCCACGAGGGCCCGTACGGTCACACCATGTCGTACGTCGTCCTCGTGGCGTGGCTCGTCCAGGCAGCGGTCGGAGTCCTGCTGCTGACAGGCTGGTTCCGACATGGCCGCGTCCGGGCACCGGTGGTGCTCACCCACGTCGGACTCTCCGTCCTCGGCCTCGCCTGCTGGACGGCGTACGTCCTGGTCGACCAGGTCCTCTGGGCCTGGGCCGCCTTCCTGCTCATCACCATCGGCAACGGCTTCGGCGACAACATGCTGCTGTGGCGTACGCGACGGATGGGCGGCAGCCACCTCTCGACGGTCAACGCCTACAAGGTCGCCCTCCGCTCGATCTTCAGACGCAGACTGCCGCTCCGGGTCGGGTTCCACGCCCTGTTCGCCGGCGTCGTGTACTTCTCCACCCTGGCCATCTGCGTCGTCGCGACCGTCTCCTAGCCCGTTCGTCCGTGCGGGGCACCGTGCGGCCGGGATACTGGGGCCATGGGTGCGGGTGGGGCGGTTCTGATCATCGTCGTCGGGGCTGTCCTGCTGTTCTTCGTGGCGGTGGCACTGATCCTGCTCGTGGCCGCCGGAGTCGTCCGGTTGTCGGGGAAGAATCCCAAGCCGCTGGCCTGGTCCGGGGTCGCTGTCCTCGCCGTGCCGGTGCTGTTCGTCGCCACGCTCGTCGTGTGGGCCCAGCTCGTCCGCGACCCCGACACCATCGAGCTCGATCTGCGCGAGCCGGTCCTGCTCTCGAGCCTGCCCGAGGACAACGAGGACTTCCCCGGGATCCGCGACTACGACAGCGACCACGTCGTCCTCGTCCTGCCCGACGGCGAGCGCTTCGAGGCCGAGGTCGACGGGGTCCTGGTCTGGTCCGAGGACGGGTACGTCACCCGGGTCACCTTCGACCGGCGTGCCCGCGAGGCGGGCGAGACCGAGTCCCTCACCCGGGAGTGGGAGAGGAAGCTCGGTGGAGGCGGCACGGTGGAGGCTGATGCGGGCTACTCCGATCACGGGCGGGTCCGGGCAGCGGTGCTCGCCGATCCGACCTCGTAGAGCGCACCGTCTCGATCGGACGGTAGGCGCTTCGGGGCCGCTCAAGGGTCAGTCGGCGTGTCCGCTCCGGACCGGGGCTCATCGCGGGGCCGCGAGCGGCCCAACAGCACAGTCGCAAGCATGGGCAACAAGAGCACGGTGGTAGCACCGGCGCCGACGAGCACCGAGGCGCTCTCGGTCGACATCTCACCCAATGACACCGAGACCGAGGTCACCGCGACGATGATGGGCAGCCCGGTGGCGGCGAAGAGCGCCACCGCCGCGCCGTCGCGGGTGTCGAAGCGGTCCTGCGGTGGCCCGAGAAAACGGCTGGCGAGGAACACGGGAAGGGCGCGGGCGATCAGGATGAGCGCAAGCACGGCCGCGAAGGCACCGGGGTTGCGCCCGATGGCTCGTGGATCGATGGCCATTCCCGAGGTCACGAAGAACACGGGCACGAGCAGTCCGAAGGCGATGCCCTCGAGCCGTGCCTCGAACCTCTCGTCGCCGTCGGGGAGGGCCAGCCGGAGGATGAAACCGGCTGCGAACGCAGCGAGCACGATGTCCAGGTCGAGCTCGTGCGCGACGAAGCTGAGGGTGACCAGCAGCAGGAGAGTCAGCCGCAGCGGGGTTTGGCTGGTCGACTCCGCCCCATGACGAATGTGGACGAGCAACCACGAGCTGCCACCGCGCAGTCGAAGCGACGGGATCGTCAGCAGGAGAGCCACCGCGGCGAAGACCAGCAGGATCAGGAGCGATGTCGTCGCGCCGCGGGTGCCCAGAAGCAGTGCCATGGCCACGACGGGCCCGAGCTCGCCGTACGCACCGTGGCGCAGGACCGACTCGCCCACCCGTCCTGTGGTCATGCCAGAGTCCTTGAGGATCGGCAGCAGGGTTCCCAGGGCGGTCGACGTCAGGGCGATGGCCAGGGCCACCTCTCCGTCAACCACCCCCACCGTGGCCAGCAAGGCTGTGAGGGCGAACGCAAGGCCGAGACACGCCAACCAGGTCAGGCCCGCGCGTCGCCCGGCCCGCCCGATCAGCTCCGCAGGTTTGATCTCGAAGCCGGCCAGAAGGAACAGCATGCCCAGGCCGAGCTCGCTCAGCAGCTCGATGGGTGGGCCTTCGACGGCCAAGGTGAGCCCGAACGGCCCGATCAGCATTCCGAGTCCGAGGAGAAGGACGACCTCCGGGACCAGGCGGCGTGGGATCAAGCCGGCGACGATGGGAGCCACGACGGCGACGATCGAGATCCAGAGCAGCGACTCGGCAACGGAAGGCATGCGATTCCTCTCCCCGGGCGGCCCTGGACTCCGTCAGCACGGTAGTCGGACGCCGGGGCCGCCCTCCTCACCCACGATGGGCGATGTCCGGCCGTACGGTCAGCCTGTCCTGTTGGCCACGACGAACGGGCAGGCGAAGGGGTCGCGGTCGCCGAGGCCCACGCGGTTGAGGTGGCGGACGACGATGGCGTACGACTCCAGGAGGCCGGCCTCGGTGTAGGGGACGCCGTGCTCGGCGCAGTAGGCGCGGACCAGCGGTTGGGCGCGGCGAAGGCTGCTGCTCGGCATGCTCGGGAAGAGGTGGTGCTCGATCTGCAGGTTCAGGCCACCCATGAGCCAGTCGACCCAGCGCCCGCCGCGGATGTTGCGGGAGGTCAGGACCTGGCGGGAGAGGAAGTCGATCCTGGTGTCGCGCGGGACCAGCGGCATGCCCTTGTGGTTGGGGGCGAAGCTGGCGCCCATGTAGACGCCGAAGACGGCCAGCTGCACACCCAGGAACGCCGCGCCGAGGCCGAGGCCCAGCACCGAGAAGACCAGCACCGGCCAGCCGATCAGCCGCAGCGCGAGGAGCGCTGCCTCCGTACGTCGGTGCTTGAGGTCCCGGTCCTTGATCACGGTGAGGACGGCACCGACGTGGAGGTTGATGCCCTCGAGGGTCAGCAGCGGGAAGAACAGCCATCCCTGGCGGGCGGTGAGCCAGCGCTTGAGACCCGTGCGTCGCTCGACATCCTCGGGGGTGAACAGCAGGACCGAGGGGCGGATGTCCTCGTCCGCGTCGACCTTGTTCGGGTTGGCGTGGTGGCGGGTGTGCTTGCGCATCCACCAGCCGTAGCTCAGCCCGACGACCAGGTTGCCGAGGATCCGAGAGGCCCATTCGTTCTTCGGGCCCGAGGCGAAGATCTGACGGTGGGCGCCGTCGTGGGAGAGGAAGGCCGTCTGGGTGAACAGGACCCCGAAGGCCGCCGCGATCAGCAGCTGCCACCAGGTCTGCCCGAGGGCGAGCAGGGCGATCAGCGCGAGCGCGAAGCCGGTACCGAGGAGGGCCACCCGCCGGGCGTACGTCCTCGGCGACCGCTCCAGGAGACCCTCTTTCCTGACGCGACTCATCAGCTCGGTGTAGGCGTTGACCTGACGGCGCGCCTGGCTCGGGAGCGTGGTCATCGTGGTCACCTCCCCAGCCGGCGCAGTCGCGCCATGGCCAGCGGCAGGCAGACCGCGATGATGGCGACCGGCCACAGAACGGCCATGGTCAGGGCGTGCTCGCCGACCCAGGTGGTGGCGGGAGCGGCCATGTTGCCGAAGAGCTCGCGGGTGGCGATGACGGTCGAGGAGAGCGGGTTCCACTCGGCGGGCAGGGCCAGCCAGCCCGGCATCAGGTCGGTCGGCACGATCGTGTCGGCGACCATGGCGAGCGGGAAGACGAGCGCGAAGTACTTCATCGCCGCCTCGGGGCCGCTGACCAGCAGGCCGAGCAGGATGCCGACCCACGAGAACGCCATCCTGAGGAGGATCAGGAGCCCGAGCGCGACGATCACCCCGCCGAGCCCGAGATGGGCCTGCCAGCCGAACAGGGTGCCCAGCGCGAGGAGGATGGTCAGCTCGACCACGGCCAGGATCATGTCTGCCAGGGCGCGCCCGGCCAGCACCGCGACCGGCGACATCGGGAGGGATCGCATCCGGTCCAGCACCCCGCCGCGTACGTCCTCGGCGACCGAGATCGTGGTGTTGCCGATCCCGAAGGCCATGGTGAGCGCGAACAGGCCGGGGAGCAGGAACTCGCGGTACTCCGCCCCCGGCACGTCCATCGCGACCCCGAAGGCCTCCCCGAAGACGAAGCCGAACATGGCCACCGCCATCACCGGGATCATCAGGGTGCCGAGGAGCTCGTCGGGGCGGCGGACGAGATGGAGGAGGTGGCGCTTGGCCACGACCCAGGTGTCGACCGTCGCCCACGTGATGCGTGATCCGTGGACGGTGACTGCGTCGGTCATCGCCCCAGAAATGGACACAGTCATCTCAGGCCCCCTCGGTGATCAGCAGGAACGCCTCGTCGAGGTCGCGGCCGCCGACGCTGGACTTGAGCTCGGCGGGTGTCCCCTCGGCGACGACCCGGCCGCGGTCGACCATCGTGATGCGTGAACACAGCCGGTCGGCCTCCTCCAGGTACTGGGTGGTGAGCAGGACGGTCGTGCCGGAGTCGGCCAGCTCGCGGACCGCGTCCCAGACCTCGATCCGGCTGCGCGGGTCGAGACCGGTGGTGGGCTCGTCGAGGAAGAGCACCCGGGGGCTGCGGATCAGGCTGACGGCCAGGTCGAGGCGCCTGCGCATGCCTCCGGAGTAGCCGCGCACCGGGCGGTCGGCGGCCTCGACGAGGTCGAAGCGCTCCAGCAGCTCGTCGGTTCGGGCACGTGCCTCGCGGGCTCGCATCCGGTACAGCCGGGCGAACATCTCCAGGTTCTGCCGACCGCTCAGGACGCCGTCGACGGCGGCGTACTGGCCGGCGATGCCGATCCGTGCGCGAACGCCGGCCCGGTCACGGGCGACGTTGCGGCCGGCGACCCAGGCCTGGCCCGAGTCGAAGCTGGCGAGGGTGGCCAGGATGCGTACGGTCGTGGTCTTGCCGGCTCCGTTCGGGCCGAGCAGGCCGTGGACCGTGCCGGCGGGGACGGCGAGGTCGATGCCGTCCAGGGCTGCGCCGCGGCCGGGGTAGCTCTTGCGGAGCCCCTGGGTCCAGATGGCGGGTTCGTCGGTGATCATGCTGCTGCCTCCATGTCGTGGGTGGGCCGGGCGGGTCGGGGGTTGTGCGGGGCGGTGGTGATGCCGGCCCGGGTCACCTGGTCGTAGCGACCCAGCGCGATCCGGGCGATGTTGAGCAGCGACTCGCTGCCCTCGGCGTAGTAGCCGCAGTGGCCGGGGATGTCGCCGGTCCCGAACCGGGTCGCGCCGAGCTCGAGCGGCCCGCGACCGAGACCGAGACGCCCGACCCGCACCCGCGGGACCAGCCGGATGCGGTCGGTCTCGCCGTACGCGGCCCAGAGCCGGGTGCCGGTGCCCAGCTCGGAGCGCCGCACCGCACCCATCCCGGCGCTGCCCAGCGCCACGTAGTCCTCGGCGCGGGCGCCGGCGAGAGCGAGGCCGGCGACGGTCGAGCCGTAGCTGTGGCCGATCAGGGTGAGGTGAGCGGCGCGCGGCAGGTAGTGGGTCAGGTTCGCCAGGTCCTGCGCCCCGGCGTAGGCGGGGACGTTGGTGATCGCGTTGTACCACTCCGGCGGCGAGTGGTAGCCCAGCCAGACCACGACGGCCGACCGGCTCTCCGGCGCGATCTCCTGCATCGTACGCAGCAGCAGCTGCCCCCGGGAGCGCGGAGAGTGGGCCTCTGTGTTGGTGAAGTAGTTGCCGAGGTGGTGGCCGTTGCCGGGCACGACGACGGCGATGTGGTCGGCGGTGGCGGCGTCCCCGAAGACCTCCACGACCCGCGCCCCTCCGGGCGGGTCGCAGGCGAGGAGGCGGGGTCCGATGGTTCCGTCGGCCTCGTTGAGGCCGTACCTGAGCGGCGTCACAACTGTCATGGCCGTGACGGTAGGAATCAGGTGTCGCGCCGCGCGTCACTCCCGGGAGCCATTCGACCCCCTACCGGGGTAGTGCGGGATGCCCCCTAGACGAGCCTGTCGCTACGATCCTGGCCATGACAGAGGTCGCCGGAACGGTGTCGCGCGGGGGTGCGCGGATGCACGACCCGCGGGTGTGGGGGACCACGATCGGGGCGGTCGGCGCGACGGTGTTCGTGTTCGCCAACCGTGGGCTCCTGGACGGTGGCTGGCCGACCGCTGCGCTGGCCGCATGGGTCCTGGCGCTCATCGCGTACGTCTGGGCTGTCTTCGTGGTTCCCCGGCGGTTCACGCCCCCTGAGCAGGTGGGGCCGCTGGCCGGGCTCGTCTACCTCGCCGGGATTGCTTTCATGCTTCTCGGCATCTTCCTCGGCCGCAAGCTCCTGGAGGCCCAAGGACTCGAGGGGGCGGAGGGGGCGGTGATCGCCTTCTTCGTGGGGGCGCACTTCCTGCCGTACGCCCGAGCCTTCCACGCGCCGCTGTTCATCACGATCGGGACGACCCTGATGACGATCGGCGCGGTCGGCCTCCTGCTCGCGGCGGTCTGGACGGTGACGGCGGGTGCGGCGGCCGCCGTGATCGCGGGACTCGCCATGCTGGGCATCATCGCCCTGGACGCGTGGCGCACCCGCCCCGCTCGGTAGCCCGCCGACTTCTGGGACGCCCCTAGACGTGCGGCGCGACCAGGCCGCTCTCGTAGGCGAAGACGACGGCCTGGGCGCGGTCGCGCAGACCGAGCTTGCCGAGGATGCGGCTGACGTGGGTCTTCACGGTCTGCTCGGCGAGGAAGAGCTCGGCGGCGATCTCGCTGTTGGAGCTGCCGCGGGCGATGTTCTCGAGCACCTCGCGCTCGCGCTCGGTGAGCTGCTTGAGCCGAGGGTCCGCCTTCCGGCGACGTGGCGCGCGGGCGAACTGCGCGATCACCTGTCGGGTCACCGACGGCGAGAGCAGGGCCTCGCCGGCATGGACCACGCGGATCGCGGCGGCGAGCTCGTCGGGCGAGGCGTCCTTGAGCAGGAAGCCGCTGGCGCCGAGGCGCAGCGACTCGTGGACGTACTCATCGGCGTCGAACGTGGTCAGCATGACCACCTTGGTCTGCGCGGTGGCCGGGTTCTCGGAGAGCTGGCGGAGCGCCTCGATGCCGTCCATCACCGGCATCCGGACGTCCATCAGCACCACGTCGGGATGCGTACGCCGCACCACCTGCAACGCCTCGGAGCCGTCCGCCGCGGTGCCGACGACCTCGATGTCCGGCTGCGTGCTGAGCAGCGCCACGAAGCCCGAGCGCACCATCTCCTGGTCGTCGACGACCACGATCTTCACCGTCACGCCGCCACCCCCGTCGCGCGAGCGCCAGAATACGGACGCGGCGGCGTGTTGTACTCATGGTTTACTCGCATGCGCTCGCTCACGGGGTCTTCCTACCGCGTTTGGCCGGGGTGCGCACCGCCGTTTGCGTGGGGAGTCGCGCCTCGACGACGAAGTCGTCGGCGGAGGGACCGGCGGTGAGACTGCCACCGACCGCGCCGGCCCGCTCGCGCATCCCGATCAGTCCATGACCCCCGGCGCCGTCGGCAGCGGCCGGGGCTGCGCCGTCGAGCGCGTTGGCGACCCGGATATCGAGGTCCTCGTCACCGACCGTCAGGTCGATGATGACCGGCTCGGACGGCGCATGGCGGCGGGCGTTGCTGAGCGCCTCCTGCACGATCCGGTAGGCCGCGGTGCCGACCTCGGGGGCCACGTCGGTGAGCTCGGGCAGCTCCCCGCGCACCTCGACCCGCTGCCCGGTCCCGCGAGCGCTCTCGAACAGCTCGCCCAGTCCATCGATGCCCGGCACAGGGACCCGGCCCGACTGCCCCTCCTCGGTACGCAGCACGTCGAGCACCCCGCGCATCTGCCGAAGCGCCGAGGCCGCCAGATCCGCGATCTCGGCGAACTCCGCCTCCGCCGCCGGACTGACGTCGTCGACCCGGTGCGGCGCCGATCTGGCCTGGACGGTGATCAGCGACATGTTGTGGGCGATCACGTCGTGGAGCTCACGCGCGATGCGCGCCTTCTCCTCGACGACCGAGCGGCGCTCGTGCTCCTCGCGCAGGGCGCTGCGCGACTCGGAGAGCCGCCTGGCGACCGTGGCGAGAGCGCCCAGCAGCAGCGCGAGCGAGGCGAAGTTGGCCACCTCGATCAGTGAGGGGACGAGGTCGTTCCAGGCCAGCCCGACCACCGCCAGGACCACTCCGACAGCGACCTGGATGCCCAGGGTGATCGCGGCCAGCCGCCACCCGGCGACCAGGGTCAGCACCACCAGCACCAACAGCTGGGTCAGCGTCGGCGGCGCGACCATCCACGGCCAGCCTTCCGGGCTCTGCCGCGCGACCGCCACCGCAGCCACGGTGACCGCGACCAGGGAGAGCCCGGCAGCCTCCACCGGGCGCCGGAGCGCCAACGGGATCGAGGCGGCATGCGTGGCCCCGAGCAGCAGCGCGACCCCGCCCGCGACCTCGTAGGGGTCGGTGGTCAGGACCGCTGCCTCCACGATCCCGAGCACGGTCGCGGCGACGTACAACGCCAGACGGCCGCGCCCGGTCCAGGTCTTCAGCATGATTTCAGTAATACCAGGACGGACGATGCGTGACACGTACTCCAGACAAGCCCCTGCACGCTGAACCGACCCGAGTGCTTGTGGGGTGAACGAAGATTCGTTCACGTCACCAGGGCGAACGAAGATTCGTTCACGTCACCAGGGCGAACGAAGATTCGTTCACGTCACCAGGGCGAACGAAAGTTCGTTCGTCCGCCGAAGGTTGGGGGCGGCGCCGCCCAGGTCGGCGCGTGCCGGCCGGGTGTGTCGGCCGGAGTCCACCAACCCGAGATTCTTTCCAGCCAAGCGCCCGGCTCCGTTGGAACGCACGATGTCGTCATGACTGGTTGCCCCCTAGCTCGACTGCCAAGGGCTCGACTTCGGCACCGTCGCTGCACGGATGGGAGCGGCCCTCCCGCGCAGCTCCCGAGGGCCCAAAGTGACCACTCATCGCCAGTGGACGTGGTGGACTACCTGCCGTGGTCTTTCTCGTCCTGATCGTGATCGCCCTGCTCGCCGTGCCGGTGGGCCTCATGACGTACGGCGCCCTCACCGTCCGCGGGCAGCGACGAGCGCTCGCGGCGTTCCGGGCGACGGCGCATGCCTATTTCACCCGGCCACAGATGGGGATGTGGAAACCCTCGGCGACGATCCTCATGGTGAGCCCCGACGAGGTGTCCGTCTGGAAGAGCGGCCCGGGGCAGCCGACTCGTCTGCTCGCGCTTCCTGGCCGGGGCGCGACCGTCGAGGCGGCCGAGGTCAGGATCAACACCGCGCGGGTCGTCGAGGGATTCGTCATCACCTCCGCCGACGGCCGAAGCGTCCCCCTCACCCTGTGGCCCGAGCCGACGATGGGCGTTGCGAAGCCGCACACCGGCGCGCTGCTCGTCCAGACGATCGACGAGATCCGGGGCGCCCTCGCCTGAGCGTCAGCGGCCGACGGCGGCCTTGTCCTCGTCCTGGGTCCGGATGGTGCCCTCGCCGGACTCGATCCGGCCCTTGAGGCTGACGGTGATGTAGTGGGTCCAGGCGTCGTAGCAGACGTCGAAGCACTCGTCCCCGCGCCCGAGGCCCTCGTGGGTGAAGGTCACCCGGGTCTGATCGCCCTCGCGGACGATGTCGAAGCGCCCGGTCGTGCCGATCCACTCCTTCTTGTCCGCGATGAAGTCGAGATAGCCGTCGGTGAACTCCCACACGACGCGCTCCCCCGGGACGAGCTCCTTGACGAGCTGCTTGGAGTAGTGGATATCCGGCACCAGGTAGAACCACTCGGCACCGACCTGGTCGGTGGGCCCGGCGATGTGGTGCCCCCACCAGGAACGTACGTCGTTGATGGCCTCGTACGCCTCCGCAGGTGTGGCGTCGACGGTGAAGGTTGCGGTCAGGTCGCTCATAACTGTCTCCTCGGAATGTGACTTGCATCATGCAAGCATCACCGTAGACACGGGAACTTTCATCATGCAAGTGATTTGCTAGAGTCGTCCTCGTGCTCGGAAAGACGTACGACGGCCAGATCTGCTCCATCGCCCGCTCCCTGGAGATCGTCGGCGAGCGATGGACCCTGCTGATCCTGCGGGACGCGATCTTCGCCGGGGTCACGCGCTACGGCGACTTCCAGCACAACCTCGGCATCGCCACCAACATCTTGAAGACGCGCCTCGCCACGCTCGTCGAGACCGGCCTGATGACGCGTGACGACGCCGGTGACTACCGGCCGACCGCGAAGGCCCAGGGCCTTCGGCCGGCGCTGATCGCGCTCACCGAGTGGGGAGACACCTGGTTCGCCCCCGACGGCCGACCCATCGACTACCTGCACGCCGACTGCGGCGAGCCCGTCCACCTGGAGTCGCGCTGCGAACAGCACGGCACCATCCCCCCGGACGACGTCGTGGTCCGACCCGGCCCAGGCATGCCCGCCGAATACCTCGCCGCCCGACGCGGCACAGCTGTCCGTGTGCCGCCTTCCACCTCGCGCCGGATCGGCTCGAAGCGATGACGGGCGAGCTCTCGGCACAACCGTGGATCGGGATCGACGAGGAGACCGAGCGGCTCTACCGGGTGGCGCTCGCGGTGCACGGTCCGCTCGAGGCCGACACCCTGGCGAAGGCCGGCGCGGTCTCCGAGGAAGCGGCCTGCGCGGCCATGAGGCGGCTCCGGGAGCTGGGCTTCATGACGTCGTACGGGGTTCTTGCGCCCTACGCGGCGCTGCGGGTCCTCCACCATCGCCGGGTGTCCGAGCGGCAGGCGCAGCTGGCCGAGCTCGAGACGGCGGCGAGCATGATCGACGATCTCTCCGCCGGGTTCGTGTCGGCCGCACCGGAGGTGATCGCGGTCCAAGGCATCGAGCTCGTGGTCGGCGTCGAGGAGGTGGGCCGGCGCGCCGGCGCGCTCATCGCCTCGGCGCGGACCGAGCTGATGGTGCTGAACGCACCGCCGTACGCCCAGAACGCTCTGCCGCCCTACGACGAGCTGCCCAAGGGCCCGCCGGCGGCCGAGTCCGAGACCGGCCTGGCGGTCCTGCGCGGGGTGCACGTGCGCAACGTGATGGCACCCGAGGGTCTGGACCTGCCCGGGCGGATGCCGGCGGTGAGCGAGCTGGCCGACCTGGGGATGGGGGTCCGGATCCGGGCCGACCTGCCGACGAAGCTGATGATCGCCGACCGGACGACGGCCATGCTGCCACCCTCGGGGGTGGCCGACCCGCTGGAGTCGGCGCTGATCATCCACGACGGACTGCTCGCGAATGCGCTGGTGCCGCTGTTCGAGGCGACCTGGGACACCGCACTGCCCCTGGCAGCCGTTCAGGGGAGCTCCGACGTGTCCACCGATCCGTCGGGTCCCCCCAGCGCAGAGGAGCGCGCTCTGCTGACCCTGCTCGCGAGCGGGCTCAAGGACGAGGCGATCGCTCGCCAGCTCGACGTCCACGTCCACACCGCACGCCGCCGGATCACCGCTCTGCTGGCCAAGCTCGGCGCGTCGACCCGGTTCCAGGCCGGTGTGCAGGCAGGCCGGCGAGGTTGGCTGGAGTGACGCGGCAGCCGGGCTCCGCTCGGGAGCCCGGCTGCCTGTGTCATCAGCGCTGAGAAGCGCTACCCGATCGGTGGACTAGCAGCGCCCGGCCGGACGGTCCCGCTTCACCAGGTTGGTGTGGCTGGTGGTGCCGTCGAACCACAGCACCCGCTTGCCCTCGTCAGCGGCGGCGTACATCTGCTCGCCTCGGCTGCAGGACATCCGCTTCGGGCCACTGGTGCCGTCCAGGGACACCTGGAAGAGCTTCGGCAGCGTCTCGTTGGCATACCAGGTGGCGAACGGGATGTCGGTCACGGTGACCGCATCGTCCGACGCGGTCAGCGTGTAGGCACTGAGGGCGCCCGTGCCCGCCTCCGGGGTCAGCGTGACCGGGTTCGAGCCATCGAAGCCGGCCTTGCGTACGGCCGCCTGACCGGCGTCGCTGATGTCGTTGTCCTCGATCCAGACGACGCCGTCCTCGGTGATGGCGGTCTGCCCGATGCCCATCACCTTGGTGTTGTCCATCGGCATCAGGGTCTTGGTGCCGGCGACCGTGTCGAAGACCTCGACGCCGAGGCGGTAGCCCTCGGGGACCATCCACAGCTTCGCGTACGCGATCTTGCCGTCCTTGACCGACGGCAGCGCCGTCGACACCGCAGGGGTGCCCGGGTCGACCAGACCGGACGCGCCGGTCTTCAGGTTGAGCCAGCCGACGTGCTGGGTGCCGGTGGTGTAGTCGGTCACGGTGCGGACAGCGAGATCACCGTCGACCGCGAGGGACCCGACCGGCCCGTTGTGGGAGAAGTTGACGGTCTTCGTGATCCCGCCCGCGACCGGTCGAACCTTGGTCAGGATGTTGCTGCCGGTGTACTCGGCCCACACCACGCTCTTGCCGTCGGTGTCGGCGTAGACGTTGTAGCTGCCGTTGTTGCCGCTGACCAGCTCCGGCTGGCCCTTGCCGTTGGTGTTGCCGAGCCAGACCGAGTACGGCTCGCTGCCGTCCTGGTTGGTGCGGGAGACGGCGTACTTGCCGCCGCCGGCGCCGACCCCGGTGCCGGCGATGTTGTTGTCGGTGATCAGGGTGTCGCTGTCGACCCCGAGCCGGTCCTCCCAACCCGTCTCGATGCCGTGCTCGGCGAACGCGTTCTTGACGACCGCCAGCTGCACCTTGGTGGCGCCCAGCTCGGTTGCGGCAGCGACGACCGCGGCACGGCCGGCCATGAAGTCGTCGAGCGGGGTCATGTACGCCGACAGGGCGCGGTAGACGATCTGGTCCGCGAGCTCGGTGCCGAGCTGCTCGCGGATGTCCCACAGCGCACCGGAGAAGATCGTGGAGTTCAGGTGGACGCCTCCGTTGTCACCACCGTAGGTGACACCGATGAAGTCGTCGTAGGTCGTAGCGCCGTCGTTCAGGTCGCGCAGGGCGCAGTCGCGCGGGGCCGCCGTGATGCACAGGTCCTCACCCAGCAGCCCGGCGTCCGGGTCGTCCATCGACATCTTGCTGGTCTCGAGGTCGATCGCGTTGCCGAAGTAGTCGGCGATCGCCTCGTTCATCGCGCCGGACTGGCCGACGTAGACCAGGTTGGCGGTGTGCTCGATGACTCCGTGGCTCATCTCGTGGCCGACGACGTCGGCATCCGCGGAGAACGTACGGTAGTCCCCGCCGCCCTTGCCGTAGACCATCTTCTGACCGTCCCAGAAGGCGTTGGGGAACGGGCCGCCGTTCGCGGTGACGCCGACGATGGAGTTGATGAACTGGTCGGTGCCGTCGAGCCCGGCTCGGTCGAAGTTGGACTTGAAGTAGTCGTAGACCTTTCCGGCTGCCCAGTGCGCGTCGACCATGCCCGCGTCGGTGAACTCCTGGCCGAACTCAGCGGTGTCGGACTCGCCGATCGTCGCCTGGCTCGGCCAGCGACCCGACGCGTAGGCCGCGTCCGCCCCGTTGGCGTCGTATGTCTTGATCAGCTGACCCTGGAAGGGCGAGTCCGCGGCCCGCTTGCTGTAGTCGAGCATCTGGTACGGCTTGGTGCCGGTCTGGTAGAGGTTGAGCTCGACCGTCTCGCCGTTGTAGCGGACACCCGTGCCGGTGACCGCACCCGGCGTGGTGGTCGCCGTCACCTCCGGGGCCTCGCCGGTCTCGGCCGCCTCACCAGAGGTGCCGGCCGCGGTGCCGCTGGTGCCGACCGTGGTCTTGATCGAGCTGTACTGCAGCACCGGGAAGCCGGCTTCGGCGTCGACGTACACCTCCTGCTTGACCGGCATCCCGTCAGCGCCGACGCCAGTCACCGTGACGTGCCGGGTCAGCAGGCCCTTCCCCTGCGGAAGGACGGTCAGACCGTTCACCTTTCCGGTGAACGCCTTGGCAGTCTCGATCGAGTCCTTGCGGAGCAGCCCGCCAGGCTGATCGGCGACCGCGGCGATGGCCCGCTCGATCGCGACCTTCTCGGAGACCTTCGGGGTGACCGAGTCGAGGTTCAGCTCGGTGAAGTACTTCCCGGAGGTGCCGGTGACGACCCGCTCGCCGCCACGCTTCTCCATCCGGACGAGGTACGTCCCGCCGAACACCGGGACGCCCTGATACTTCTGCTCGAGGCGCACCGTCTCCTTCGCGCCGTCTGTCTCTGTGCCGATCGCCTCGAGGTTCTTGCCCGGGTTGTCGATGTGGTAGCGGCCGGGCTTGGCGGCGAGGTGCCCACGGGCGGCGGCCGCCGCACTGGCGCCCTCGGTCCGCTCGTTCAGACCGCTGACGAGGGCGGGGGTGTCGGTCTCCGATCCGGCGACCGACACCCCTGGGGCCGAGCTGGCGGGAAGCGGTGCCGCGTGGGCGGTCGACGCGGCCGTCCCGACGAGACCGGTTGCGACGATCAGGGCAGCGGCGCCCTGGCCGACGGCACTGCCGCGATGCTTCCCGCGCTTTCGGGCGGGTCTGGATGAACTCTGCATGGCTGATCCTTCGGTCGCACTGAGGGAGTGGGGTTCAAGCCCTCATATGCAATGCCCTGGACGAACCACTGACCATGGTTTCCCGGTGGTCACTTGTGCGCATCCACACTTGTGTGTACGCCGCCGTCGTGGCGCCCGCTCAGGCTTCCACGAGCTCCCGATCGCTCGTCTCCCCCAGCCTGACCAGGGAGAACACGCTCAGCAGGCAGAAGGCTGCGATGACCGTGGAGAGCATGACCGTGCTCGCGCCGGCCTTCTGCAACGAGGCGAAGAGCAGCGGCGAGAGCCCGGCGCCCATGCCGGCGAGCTGGTAGCCCAGCGAGGCACCGGTGTAGCGCGAGGAGGTCTTGAAGACCTCGCTCATCAGCGCGGCGAGCGGGCCGTAGAAGGCAGCGTGGATGACCGACTGACCGAGGACCACCGCGAGCACCAGCAGCGCGACCGACCCGCTGTCGAGCATCGGGAAGAGCAGGTAGGCGAAGACCGCGGTAGCCACAGCGGCGGTGAGCACCACAGGTCGCCGCCCGACCCGGTCGGTGAGCGCGGACCAGCCGATGATGCCGATGACCGCACCGGCCGAGGAGACCGTCAGCGCGTTGAGCACCGTGGGGCGCTCGAATCCGGCGCCGAGGGCGTACGAGATCAGGAAGGTGGTCAGCGTGCCCTGCACGACGAAGGCACCGAGCCCGACGCCGACGGCCAGCAGGAGCGTACGCGGGTGGTCGCGGAGGACCTCCAGCAACGGCGTCTTCGCCTCGGCCTTGCGGTCCTTCATGGCCTCGAAGGCGGGCGACTCGGTCACGCTGAGGCGGATCCACAGGCCGACCGCGAGCAGGACGATGCTGAGCAGGAACGGCACCCGCCAGCCCCATGCGGTGAACTGCTCGGGCGTGGTGACCGAGGCCATCACCGCCATCACCGCGGTCGAGAGGACCATGCCGGCCGGGGCGCCGGCGTTGGTGAACGAGGCCCACAGCCCACGTCGGGAGGTGGCGTGCTCGGCGGTGATCAGGACCGCGCCACCCCACTCGCCGCCGATCGCGACACCCTGGACCACCCGGAGTAGGACGAGAAGGACAGGCGCGGCCGCACCGATCTGGCCGTACGTCGGCAGGCAGCCGATCAGGAAGCTGACCACACCCATGATCAGCATGGTCAGGACCAGCATCTTCTTGCGGCCGAGGCGGTCGCCGAAGTGGCCGAAGACCACACCCCCGAGCGGGCGCGCCAGATAGCCGGCCGCGAAGGTGCCGAAGGACGCGATCGTGCCGGTCACCGGGTCGAGGTTGGAGAAGAAGACCTCGTTGAAGACCACGGCCGAGGCGGTGGAGTAGAGCAGGAAGTCGTAGTACTCGATCAAGCTGCCCGTGAAGCTGCTGGCGACGATCCGGCCCATCTGCGTACGTGGACCGGTCGTGCTTCCGCCGGAGGTGAGGGTCATGTGGGGGCTCCATTCAGGATTCCTGTTTATCAGGATTCCTGGCAATTGTGAGTGACGCGCATCACGCCCGTCAACCCACTGCGGAGTCAGACCCGATGCAGCCCTCGGACCTAGGCGCCCTCAGCGCTTCCTGCGCGCTGCCCCGCACGCAGCCGAACCGCTTCGCGCTCGGTGTCCTCGTCTCCGAAGTAGCCACCGGCCAACACCTCGGCCGCATGGTGGAGCGAAGAGAGCAAGAGACCACGCTCGGCAGCCGGCATCCCCGCATAGATGCGGTCCTCGACGGCGATCATCTCGGCCAGGCAGGCGTTGAGCTTCGCGAGCCCTTCCTCGGTGAGGCGCGCCAGCCTGATCCGCCGGTTGTCGGGGTGCGGGGTCCGCTCGACCAGACCGCGCGAGACCAGGTCGGACAGCACGAGATGAGCGGCCTGGGAGGAGACGAACATCAGCCGCGCGAGATCGGCGTTCGACCTCGGTACGTGGTCGCTCAGGATCAGGAGCATGCGGTACTCCGAGACCGAGATCGACTGCCGCGCGGCGATCAGCTCGGTCGCCCGCTGGAGTGCGCGCGCGAGCCGCTGGGAGACGTACTCGATCCTCGAGAACGCCGCCGTGGGAAGCCGCTCCGGTCCGACGGGCGCCGCCGGGCGCGGCGTGGCCGCAGGCTCTTCAGACATCGGGTGAACCACTTTCAGATCAGGACGAGTGCGGGAGCGCGATCGGGGTCCGAGTCTCCCATGAGGCTCTCTCCGGGTAGCGGGGGTCAGGACACGACCACCGCCTTCCCGTCGTCCGCCCAGCGGAACCTCGTGGTCAGCCCGGCCGTCCGGGAGATGCCCTCGATGTAGGCGACCACGGAGTCGCCCTCGCCCTGCGTCAGCGGGGTCGGCCGCGCCTCCTCGTCGATCCAGCACGGGACGAAGGAGGGCTGCACGCGACCGTCCTCGTCGACGTCGATCACCGCGATCGCCGTGTTCCGGCTCTCCGGATGGAACGGGTACGCCGGCATGGTGGGGTCGGGCTCGAAGCCGTACAGCTCCCGGCGCCGCTTCGCCCAGGCGCGCAGCTCCTCGGAGTCGTTGTCGGCGTCCGGGGTCAACGCGTCGGTGACCGTGACGAAGTTGCCGAGCCCGTGGAAGATCGCAGCGCCCCGATAGATCTCGATGCCGCGCATGATGTGCGCGTGGTGGCCGACCACCAGGTCGGCGCCGGCGTCGACGGCCGCCCTGGCGACCTCGAACTCGTAGTCGGCGATGACCGCCGGCGTGTGGCCGATCCCCTTGTGGAGGGCCACCACGACGACGTCGACCCGTTCGGCCAGCGCGGCGATCTGGTCGGTCATCGCCCGCAGCGACGTCTTGTCGCAGAACGTGTAGACGGTCGGCGGATTGCCCGGGTTGGCGTCGTCCAGCTCGTAGTGGGTGATCACCTTGACGTACGCCGCACCGGCCTTGAGGCTGGTCGCCCAAGACTCCCGCGGGCCCACGCAGTTGTAGCTGAGCACACCGACCGTACGGCCCCGGACGGACGTCACCACCGGGGCGACCGCGGCGCCGAGGTTCGCACCGGTGCCCGTCGTCGCGATCCCGTAGGCGGCGGCCGACTCGATCGTGTCGATGACGCCCTTCGTACCGAGGTCGAAGGCGTGGTTGCCCGCGGTCGTGCCGATGGTGAAGCCGGCCTGCGCCATCGCACGGAGCGCCTCCGGCTCGGCCGGGGGCGACGGGACGGTGATGCCGGTCGTCTCGGTCGAGGTCGTGTGCGGCACCTCGATCTGGCCGATGGCGACGTCGGCGGCGCGCAGGAGCGCGGAGCTGGGCCCGAAGAGCTTCTCGGTCTCGGGCTGCTGCAGCACGATGTCGCCGACTGCGGCGATGCGTACGGTCATGACGACACCTTCTCGAGGTCGACCGGCGGGCGGCGCTCGCCGGAGTAGCGGGACAGGAACGCACGAAGCCGCTCGCTGCGAGGATCGGAGAAGAACCGGTCCGAGGGCCCCTCTTCGACGACCTTGCCCTCGGCCATGAAGACACAGCGGTCAGCGACGTCGCGGGCGAACTCCATCTCGTGCGTGACCACGACCATCGTCATCCCGGTCTCGGCGAGGTCCTTCATGACCTGCAAAACCTCCCCGACCAGCTCCGGGTCGAGCGCGCTGGTCGGCTCGTCGAACAGCACCACTCGGGGCCGGGTGGCGACCGCCCGGGCGATGGCCACGCGCTGCTGCTGACCACCGGAGAGGTGGCGCGGATGCGCGTCGGCCTTGTCCGACAGGCCGACCCGCTCGAGGAGGTGGCGGGCGCGCTCCTCGGCCTGCCGTCGGGTCTGACCGTGGACGGAGACGGCCGGCTCGGTGATGTTCTTGAGCACGGTCCAGTGCGGGAACAGGTTGAACTGCTGGAAGACCATGCCCATCCGCCGGCGCTGCACGCACACCCGGCTATCGCTCAGCGTGCGGTGACCGCCGCGGTGCGCCTCGTAGCCGAGCAGCTCGCCGTCGAGGAACATGGCACCGCCCTCGATGGTCTCGAGCTGATGGATGCATCGCACCAGGGTCGACTTGCCCGAGCCCGACGGCCCCAGCACGGCGACGACCTCCTGCTCGTTCACCTCGAGATCGACGCCGTCGAGCGCCACCTTGTCGCCGTAGTGCTTGCGGAGACCCTGGACCCGGATCACGGGTTCCGTCGGTGCCTGTGTCATGCGGGATCCCCTTCCAGGGAGCGGGCGCGGGCGGACGTGGACCGGTCGTAGCCGCGGCCGAGCCGCCTCTCGATACGGCGCTGCACGAGGGTCAGCAGCGTGACGACGACGAGGTACCAGATCACGGCCACGATGAGCAGCGGGACGACCTGGTAGGTCCGGCCGTAGATGATCTGCACGGAGTAGAGGAGGTCGGTCAGGGTGATCACGCTGACCAGGGAGGTGCCCTTGAGCAGCGCGATGAACTGGCTCCCCGACGGCGGCACGATCACCCGCAGGGCTTGCGGGAAGACCACCTTCCAGAACGTCTGACGCCCCGAGTAGCCCATCGCCCGGGCCGCATCGCGCTGTCCGTCGTCGACCGACATGATCCCCGCCCGGATGATCTCGGCCATGTACGCGCTCTCGTGCAGGCTCAGGCCGATAATCGCGGCGGTCAGCGGCGTGATGAGGTCGTTGACGGACCAGGACGCGAACCCGACCGAGAGACGCGGCACGAGGTAGGCGAGGTTGAACCAGAAGATCAGCTGCACGAGCGGAGGTACGCCCCGCAGCAGACCGACGTAGAGCTGGCAGGTCCACCGGATCGGGCCGAAGTCGCTCAGCTGGCCGGCGGCCGCCGCGGTGCCGATGGCGGTGCCGAGCGCCATGCAGACGACGGTGAGGAGGAGGGTCATCCCCAGCCCGGACATCACCGACGGGTCGAACATGAGGTCCGCGACGACGGCCCATTCGAACCGGGGATTGGTCGCCGCCCACAGCAGGACCAGAACGGCGGCGACCGCGAGCGCCACCACGGACGCCAGCCGCCCCGGCCGGAACCTCGGCCGAGCGGTCGCCGCGTCGGGTCGCGCCGAACCCGGCTGCGTGAGGAGCGTGTCAGCCACCGTCATGAGGGCTCACGCTTCGTGGTCGGGTTGATCAGCGGCTTCTCGACGGCCACCGGCTCCAGACCCCACTCCTCCAGCACCTGCTGGTAGTCACCGTTGTCGAAGATGTTCTGGAACGCCTCGTACAGCGTCTCTCCCAGGCCGCTGTCCTTGGGGGTCAGCAGGGCCAGCAGACTCACGCCCGATCCCTGGGCGTCGGTCTGCGTGACGTAGCCGTAGGTCTCCTCAGCGGCCGTCACGTCGAGCGCGGCGGTCTCGGTCATCCCGGCGACGTCCGCTCGGCCGCTCTTCACCGCCAGCAGCGTGGCGTTGGTGTCCGCGTAGTCGGCGCGCTCGTTGGCCGGCTCACCCTGCTCGGTGCACCAGGTGTTGAGCTTCTCGACCTCGCTCTCGGTGATGCTGCCGCCCACGATCGCGATCGTCTGGCCGCACGGTGCCTCGTCCCCGGCGAGCCCACCGGCGTTCTCCTTCGGGAAGACGTACGCCGTCCGGGTCTGCAGCCAGGTGATGGCGTCGAAAGCAGCCTCGCGTTCCGGGTTCGCCTGCACCGGCCCGTTCCAGGCCTGCCACCGACCGGACTGCATCCCGGTCAGCATGCTGGGCATGGACTGGGCCACCTCCATCCGCACGGGTACCCCGAGCTGCTCGCCCAGCACCTTCCACAGGTCGGGGTCGATGCCGGTGACCTCGCCGTCCTTCTCGACGGTGCGATAGGGCGGGTGCGCATCGCCCACGACCACCAGCTCCCCGGCGTTCTGGACGTTCTTCGGCAGCGCGTCGTAGAGCGGGGCGTCGGTGTCCACCTTCCCCGACGCCGCGCCCGACTCGTCGGCCGCGCTGCCGCCGCAGCCCGCGAGAAGGGCTGCGGCGAGGGCGATCGAGACGAGTGAGGCAGTCGTCCTTACCTGCATGGTGCACTCCAGTTCGGTCGTGATCCAGTCGTGCCGGAGATCGTGTGACGTACGGCACTTCTCATGTGACTTGATATCAGCATCAGTCAGGGATCCTGTCAATAGCAGCGCGTAAATTTGTCGGAAGACGCTCCGGTACGGCGAGAAGGGCTTCCAATGGCCATTGCCTTGTGGACTCACGAATCTCCGTGATATCAAGTTGCTTGATATTGAATGCCAGGAACCCTGAGAAGCCGAGGTGTGACATGAGTTCGGGACCTTTGGCCGGAAAGACCGTCATCGATCTGACGACAGCGCTCGCCGGCCCGTACGCGACACTGCTGCTCGCCGGCCTCGGCGCGCGGGTGATCAAGGTGGAGAACCCCACGAGGGGCGGCGACTCCTCCCGCAACAACTCGCCCTACCTGACCGCCGACGGGCTGCGGCTGCGGCGCTCCTCGCCGGACGACATGTCGGTGTCGATGCTGTCGCGTGGCCGCGGCAAGGAGAGCATCACGCTCAACCTGAAGCAGCCGGAGAGCAGGCAGGTCTTCCTCGACCTCGTCCGCAACGCCGACATCGTCGTCGAGAACTACAGCGCTGGGGTGACCGAACGGCTCGGCATCGACTACGCGGCCGTCCGGGCGGTCAACGACCGCGTCGTCTACACCTCGATCAGCGGCTTCGGCGCCCAGGGCGTGGCGGGCGACGGCAAGGCGATGGACACGATCATCCAGGCGCTCAGCGGCGTGATGATGACCGCGGGCGAGCCCGGTGACCCGCCCGTCCGGTTCGGGCTGCCGATCGGTGACCTGGTCGCCCCGCTGTTCGCGGTCATCGGCACCCTCGCCGCCGTCCTCGACGCCGCGCGTACGGGCGAAGGACAGCACGTCGACGTCTCCATGCTCGGCAGCCTCACCTCGCTGGTCGCCTGCGAACCCTTCGACGCCCTGGAGTCGGTCGGCTTCCCGTTGCGTACGGGTTCGCTCGTGCCCCGGCTCGCCCCCTTCGGCACCTTCCGCGCGCAAGACGGCTGGTTCGCCATCTGTGCCCCGACCGACGCCTTCGCGAACGGCGTCCTCGCCGCGATCGGTCAGGCGGACCTGGCCGACTCGGACCTGTTCGGTACGCGGGACGCCCGCGTCGCCAACGCCGACCTCCTGCATCGGATGATCGGCGATTGGGCGGCCGGACGAACCCTGGCGTCGGCGCTCGCCGCGCTGGAGGCCAGCTCGGTGCCCGTCGCTCCGGTGCGCGACACGGCTCAGGCGGTCCGCGACGAGATCGTGACGGGGCGTGGCGAGGTCACGCCGCTGGTGCACCCGAAGTTCGGGCACCACGACGGCCTCTACGGCAGCGGGATCCCGATGGTCTTCTCCCGCAGCCAGGTCGACATCACCGCTCCGGCTCCGGGCCTGGGCGAGCACACCGAGAGCGTGCTCGGCGACCTGCTCGGCTACGACGCCGACCGGGTCGAGAAGCTCCGCGAAGCCGGTGTCCTGTGACCGGCGCCGGCGCGCCACGGATCGGCATCGTCGGCGACGACGTCCCCCGCCAGCTTGTGCTCGCCGCCGGTGCGGTCCCGCAGCGCCTGCTCGGGTCCTGGCACGAACCCGTCTCCGCGGAGACCGCCGAGCTGCTGGGCACCGTCGACGCAGCCACCGGGCGGGTCCTGGACGACCTGTTGTCCGGCCGGCACGACGATCTCGCCGCACTGGTGGTCTGCCATGACTCGCAGACCCACCTCCGCATCTTCTACGTCCTGCGCATCCTCGCCCGGCGCGGGCGCCTGCCCTTCCCGGTCCACCTCGTCGACGCTCCCCGCCTGGACAGCCCGGCGGCCCGGCGATTCGTGGGGAGGCAGTACGCCCGTCTGCTCGACTTCTGCGAACAGGTCACGGGCCGGCGCGCCGACATCGGGTCGCTCCACCGCGCGGCCGAGCGGGAGCGGGCTCTGGGACGTGCACTCGAGACGATGCGCGAGCGTCGCCGGTCCGGTGGCTGTGCGGGCTCAGCGGCTCTCCGGGTCTACCGCGCCGCGGTCGCCATGCCGCCCGAGGAGGCGGTCGCCGCGGTGACCGAGGCCCAGGCTTCGACCGCACCGGGCGCGACACCCGTCTTCGTGACCGGGAGCAACCACCCCGACCCCGGCGTCTACGACGCCCTGGAGCGAACCGGAGACGTCGTCGTGGTCGGCGAGGACCACGACACCGGCGACCTGGCCTGGCTCGGTGTCGCCGTCGAGGCGCCCACCGTCGGCGAGGTGATCGACGGGTTGGCGGCCGGGCACCTCGCCCGCCCGGCCGCTGCCACGCGTGGCCTGGCCGCGGCACGAGCGGCGTACACCGCCACGTGCGCCGAGCAGACCGGAGCGAGGGCGGCGTTGGCGCTGGTGCGTGAGCACGACGACGCCTCGGCCTGGGACCTGCCCGACCAGCGGCTGGCGCTCGGTCGCCTCGGGGTCCCGCTCGTGGCTCGCACCCGTATCCGGTCGGCCGAGGACCCGGTCACCGCGGCCCAGGAGAGCGTCGCCGAGATCCGGGCCGGGCTCGCATCCACAGCAGGAGGAATCCACTCATGAGCCGGCTCGAAGCGGCCCGCGCCGCGACGCAGCATCAGAAGCAGTGGTTCGCCGAGACGGCGCGGCACGCCCGCGAGGGCGACCCGATCGCGCTCGTCAACGCGGATGCGCCGCACGAGGTGTTGCGCGCGTTCGACGTGCCGTACGTCGTCAACCAGTGGTGGGCCTCGATCATCTCCGCCAAGCGCCTCGGGCCGGCGAGCATGCGCCTGCTGGCCGACACCGGCCTGCCGGACCACAGCCAGCAGTACGACGCCATGCCGCTCGGCGCCCAGATGCTGCCGATCGAGCAGCAGCCGTGGGGCGGGCTGCCCGACCCGGCGTTCGCGATCGCGGACAGCCATGGCGACGTGACCCACAAGATCTTCGAGCAGTGGGGCCGCCGGCCCGGGACCGAGACGTACCTGCTCTCGCGCACCGCGGCCGACCCGGTGCCGCCGCGATGGTGGGAGCTGGTGCCGTACGAATGGGAGGCGGCGTTCGGCACCGATCGCCTCGATCTCCTGCAGAGCGAGATCGAGGACCTGATCGGCTGGCTGGAGGAGCGCACCGGACGCGCCTTCGACGAGGACCGCTTCGCGGAGATCATGCGGCTGGCCAACGAGCAGGCCGAGTGGAACCGGCGCACGCGGGACCTCCTCGCCACCGCCCGACCGGCACCGGTCCTGGTCAACGACACGATGCCGGCGGTGATGGTCCCGCAGTGGCACCGGGGCACGCAATGGGCCGTCGATGCGGCTCGCCGGCTGCACGACGAGGTGGCCCAGCGGGTCGACGAGGGTGTCGTCGTCTGTCCCGGGGAGCGGCGACGGCTGATGTGGATCGGTCGTGGCCTCTGGTCCGACCTCGACCTCTACCAGCGGTTCCACGAGGAGTTCGGCGCGGTGTTCGTGTGGTCGATGTACCTGGCGATCGCGGCGGACGGCTACGTCCGCTACGGCCCCGACCCGCTCCGGGCGCTCGCGGCCCGGTTCGTCGGCCTGACCGACCTGCTCTACGTACCGCCGTGGTCGGCGCAGTGGTACGTCAAGGAGGCGTTGGCTCACGGCGTCGACGGCGTCGTGCACCTCGTCGCCGACGACACCCCGGGCGGTCGGTTCATCTCCGAGGCCCTTGAGGCGGAGGGCATCCCGGTGCTGGAGATCCGCGCCAACAACGCCGACTCGCGCTCGAGCGGCGCGGCTCGCATCCCCGAGCGGATCGCCGACTTCCTGCGCGATCGGGTGCCCGCGAGGGACTGACCTGATGACGTACGTCGGGATCCTCTCTCCGCTCGCCCAGCCGGACTTCCGCCGATACTTCGTCGGGCAGGTGGTCACGAACGTCGGCACCTGGTTCCAGAATCTCGCGCTGTCGCTGGTGGTGCTCGAGGCGACCGGCAGCGCCCAGGCCCTCGGCGGCGTGACCTTCGCGCAGTTCCTGCCGATCCTGCTGCTCAGCATCCATGCGGGCCGGATCGTCGACCGGGTCAGCTCGCGAGCCGTCCTGCTGATCGGCGCAGCGCTGTCGGCCGTCGTGGTCTCGCTGCTCGCCGTCGCGGTCGCGGCAGATGCTCCGAGCCTGCTGGTGATCTACGGCCTGGTCGCCTGCCTCGGAGCGGTGAACGCCTTCGAGCGCGTCGCCGCCCAGGCGATCATCCGGTCGCTGGTGAGCGCGGACCGGCTCGGCCGGGCGGTGTCTCTGAGCACGATCGCGGTGGCGGCCGGGCGCTCGATCGGGCCCGGCCTGGCCGGGCTGCTGTTCCAGGCGGCCGGCCCGGTCGTGTGCCTGCTGGCGAACGCCGCCTCCTTCGTGCTCGTGTGGGTCCTGCTGCTCTTCGTACGTCCTCGCGAGGACCCTCCGGTGCGGCACCTCGACCTCGGGACCGGCCGGGTCGGAGGGCTCCTGGCGGATCCGTCGCTACGGCTTCTGCTGGTCGTCAACGCCGTGATCGCGCTGCTGGCGCTCAACCTGAACATCGTCCTCACCTCCGTGGTGACGCTGACCTTCGACGGATCGGCGACGAGCGTCGGCCTCAACCACGCCCTCAACGCCGTCGGCGCCGTGGCCGGAGGCCTGGTCGCGACCGCGCTGCCCAGGGTGTCGACGGCGACGCTCGCCGCGGGCTGCGCACTGCTCGGCGCCACCCTGTTCACCAGCGCGCTGCCCGGCACGCTCGCGGTCTTCCTCGCGCTCGCCCCCGTGCTCGGCCTCGGCTTCGGCTTCTACACCGCCGTCATCAACGCGGTCGCCCAGGCCGCGGCACCGGCACGAGCGGTCGGCCGCGTGATGGCGCTGATGATGCTGGGCAACGTCGGGATGGCGCCGTTCGGTGGCCTGATCAGCGGCTGGGTCATCGACCGGACCTCCGGACGGGTGTCGCTGCTGACGGGGGCCGCCGTCGCCCTGACCTGCGCGTTCGCCGTCGCCCTCCATGCCCTTCGTCGTGGCGAGAGCCGCCTCGACGTACGACCCCACCAGGAAAGTGAGCTGTGATGAACCTGCACGCAAGACCGAGAACCACGATCGCCGCAGCGGTCGCTGCGGTCGTGGCGGCGCCGGCACTGCTGGCCGTCGGCACCCCCGCCATGGCAGCGAAGGAGACCACCGTGATCAGCGGACGCCTCGACGACTCGACGCCCTACCGCTTCCTGGTCCCGGACGACTGGAACGGCACCGTCTTCGTCGACCTCGACTTCGCCGGCTCGGCCACCGCCTCCCGAACGGCCGAGCGTCTGGTCGAGCAGGGCGCGGCGTACGGCGGCACGACCCGCACCGTGACGGGATGGAACATTCCCGGCGCCCTCGCCAATCAGGTGGAGGCGCTGGACCGGTTCGAGGACGCCGCCGGCGAGGCCGACCGGCGGATCACGATGGGCAGCTCGATGGGTGGGTTCGTCGCCGCCGGCGTCGCCCAGCACTACCCGGACGCGATCGACGGTGTCGTCTCGATGTGCGGCGGGCTGTCCGGCACCGTCTCGCAGTGGAACCAGAAGCTGGACACCGTCTTCGTCCTCTCGACGCTGCTCGATCCCGCCGGCACCCTGCCGGTCGTCGGGATCCCGGATGACGTCAAGGGGTCGATCGCGGCCTGGCAGCAGCGCCTCGCCGAGGCTCAGCAGACTCCCGCCGGGCGCGCCCGGATCGCGCTGGCCGCCACCATCGGCCAGCTGCCGGCATGGTCCGAGTCTGAGCCGCGGCCCGAACCCCGGGACACCGAGGCGTACCAGCGGGGTTGGTACGGCGCCCTGGCCGCCGACTCGCTCCCCTACATCGGCCAGGCGATGAGCAGCCGACGGACCTTCGAGGCCCTGGTCGGCGGCAACCCGTCGTGGAACACCGGCGTCGACTACGCCGAGCAGTTCGCCGGCGCCTCGCCGGAGGCACGCCGAGTGGTCTCCCGGCTCTACCGGCAGGCCGGGCTGTCGCTCGCGGCCGACGTCTCGCAGGTCGACGACGCCGAACGGATCGGCGCCGATCCCGCCGCCGTGGAGCGCTTCGCGCTCGGGACCGAGTTCGACGGCCGGATCAGCGTGCCGGTCGTGACGATGAGCAACATCGGCGACCAGATCTCGACGGTCGCCCAGCAGAGCGAGTATCAGGACGAGGTCACCCGGGCAGGCAACGCGCACCTCCTGCGCCAGACCTACGTCGAGGCGCCGACCCACTGCGGGTTCACCGACGCCGAGCGCGTCGCGGCAGCCGACCTGCTGCTGCACCGGCTCGACACCGGCGCATGGCACGGCCGGGAGACTCCGGCCCGGATGAACCGGGTCGCGGAGTCCTTCGACCTCGGACCGGCCCGGTTCATCCCGTTCCGGCCGGACGCGTTCAACCGGCCGTACTCACCCGACTGGTCGTGAGCCCCGCCCTGCGCCTGCTCAGACCAGCCCGAGCAGGCGCAGGGCGTTGTCCTTCACCAGCAGAGGGCGGACCTCGTCCTTGATCTCGAGCTTCTCCAGGTCGGCGAACCAGCGATCGGGGGTGATCACCGGGAAGTCGGAGCCGAAGAGCACCTTGTGGCGCAGCGGGCCGTTGAGCTGCTTGACCAGCTGCGGCGGAAAGTACTTCGGCGACCAGCCGGACAGGTCGATGTGCACGTTGGCCTTGTGGGTGGCGATCGAGATCTGCACGTCGACCCAGGGGACGGCGGGGTGAGCCATCACTATCTGCAGGTCGGGGAAGTCGGCGGCCACGTCGTCGAGGAGCAGCGGGTCGGAGTAGCGCAGCTTGATACCGCGGCCGCCGGGCAGGCCGGCCCCGATCCCGGTCTGGCCGGTGTGGAACAAGGCGACCACGCCGAGCTCCTGGAGGGTCGCCCACAGCGGGGTGTGCTCCGGGTCGTTCGGGGAGAAGGCCTGCAGGCCGGGATGGAACTTGAAGCCGCGTACGCCGAGGTCCTCGACCAGTCTTCTGGCCTGCTTCACGGCCGCCTCGCCCCGGCGAGGGTCCACCGAGCCGAACGGGATCAGCACGTCGGCGTGCTCGGTCGCGCGCTCGGCGATCTCCTCGCTCGACAGCGGCGGGTGGTCGAGGCCGGTCGAGGCGTCGACGGTGAAGATCACCGCCGCCATGTTCCGCTCGCGGTAGTAGGCGGCGAGGTCGTCGACGGTCGGGGTGCGGGGGTGGTCGCCGCGGAAGTAGGCCGCCGAGGCGTCCATCAGCTCCTGGTCGAGCGAGAGGTGGCCGTGGTGGTCGGCCTCGACATGGGTGTGCATGTCGAGGGCTCGGATCGACCCGGTGTCGATGCGGGGCTCGTAGGGGGTGGGCATGCGTCATGCTCCTTTCGGGGTGCCATACAGCTCGCGGACCCGGGACTTCAGCAGCTTCCCGGAGGCGTTGTGCGGGATCTCGTCGACGAAGACGACGGCCTTGGGGACCTTGTAGCGGGCCAGCCGTCCATCGAGGTGTTTCAGCAGGTCGTCCTGGTCGAGGGCGGAGTCCGGGCGGCGTACGACGACGGCTCTGCCCACTTCGCCCCAGCGCTCGTCGGGGACGCCGATGACGGCGGCCTCGGCGACGTCGGGATGGGTGTAGATCGCCTGCTCGACCTCGGCCGGATAGACGTTCTCGCCACCGCTGATGAACATGTCCTTCACCCGGTCGACCACGTAGAGGAAGCCGTCGTCGTCGAGCACCGCGACATCACCCGTACGCAGCCAGGCACCGTCGAACGCAGCCTCCGTCGCCGCTTCGTTGTGCCAGTAGCCGGGAGTCACGTTGGGGCCGCTGACGTGCACCTCGCCGGCCTGGCCGGGTGCCGCCTCGGTGTTGCCGGGCGCCACGACGCGTACGTCGGTGAAGAAGCAGGGGGTGCCGGCCGAGCCGAGCTTGTCGAGGCCGTCGCCGGCACGCAGCATGGTCGTCCCCGGGGACGCCTCGGTGAGGCCGTAGCCCTGGATGATGTGCAGGCCGCGGCTCTGCCAGGTGTCCAGGAGCGTGCGCGGGATCGGCGCTCCGCCGCTCAGGGCCGAGCGGAGACTGTCGAGGTCGGCGCTCGCCCAGGTCGGCTCGTGGGCGAGGGCCTGGTACATCGAGGTGACACCGAAGAGCAGGGTGACCCGCTCGCGCTCGATCGTCGCGATCGCGGCGGCAGGGTCGAAGCGGGCCGCGATGAGGGATGTCCCACCCTTGAGGAAGGTCGGGAGCAGCACCTGGTTGAGCGCCGCGGTGTGGAACAGCGGGGCGGTGACCAGGGCGATCTCGTCGGAGCGGATGTCGACGTCGACGAGCAGGTTGAAGGCGTTCCAGGCGATGTTTCCGTGCGTCAACATCACGCCCTTGGGGCGGCCGCTGGTGCCGGAGGTGTACTGGATCATGAAGACGTCGTCCGGCCCGACCTCGACGTCGATCCGCTCCTTCGACGGCACCGCGAGGGTGCCGAGGCCGTGGCCGCCGGCGGCGGTGAACCGATGGCTCGGCAGGCCCATCGCCGCGACCGCCTCTGCGGCGACCGACGCGTCGAAGTCGTCGGCGTGGATCAGCAGCACCGGCTCGGCGTCGGCGAGGATCCAGGCCAGCTCGGGCGGCGCCAGCCGGGTGTTGAGCGGCAGGAAGACGGCGCCGAGCCGGGCGGTGGCGAAGAGCGTGACCGCGAGCTCGATCGAGTTCAGGCCCAGGAAGGCGACCCGGTCACCCGCCGCGACGCCGCGGGCGCGCAGCCCGTGGGCGACCTCCTCGACGAGGCGGTCGACCTCGGCGTACGTCACCACCGCGTCGTCCTGGACGAACGCCCGCGCGCCGGGGGTCATCCGGGCCCGTCGGGCGGGCCACGATCCGATGCCGCTGTCCAACATGTCGATCCTCGTTCGTCTCGTGGGCTCGGGTCTCAGCCGAGCCCGAGGTCGGTCTTGATCTCCAGCAGTCGCCGCAGCGCCTGGTCACGGCGCGCGACCAGGTCCTCGGCGGACGTCCCGTCGAGCTCCTCCTCGACGCCGTCGACCAGCTTCTCGACCAGCACGGCGGTGAGCTCGGGGTGGCCCAGGTCGTCCCACCAGTCGACCATGGGCGGGCCGAGGTGCTCGAGCACGTGGCCCAGCCCGCCGGGACCGCCGGAGAGGTGCTGGGTCGCGAAGGGGCCGAGCAGCGACCAGCGCAGGCCCGGGCCGTCGGCGATCGCGGTGTCGATGTCGGCGACCGAGACGATGCCCTGGTCGACGAGGTGGTAGGCCTCGCGCCACAGAGCGGCCTGGAGCCGGTTGGCCACGTGCCCTGGGACCTCGCGGCGGATGTGGATGGGGCGTTTGCCCAGGTGGCGCAGGGTCTCCAGGGCGGCCTCGACAGCCTTCGCAGCCGTCGCGGAGCCGCCCACGACCTCGACCAGCGGCACCAGGTGCGGCGGGTTGAACGGGTGGGCCACCAGCACTCGCTCGGGGTGATGCGTGCAGGCGTCCTGGAACGTGCTCGGCATCAGGCCCGAGGAGCTGCTGGTCAGCAGCACCTCGGGCGGAGCGGCCGCATCGAGCGTCGCGAAGATCTCGCGCTTGACCTCCAGCCGCTCCGGTCCGCTCTCGAGCACCAGGTCCGCGGCCGCGCCGACCTCGGCAAGATCGGCCGCGAACCGCAGCCCGCCCTCCGGGACCTGCGCCCGCAGCCGCTCCTCCGCGCCCTCGGCCGGGTCCCAGGCGACCACGTCGAGCCCGTGCTCGAGCCCGAGCACCACCCAGCTGACCCCGATCGCTCCGGTGCCGACGACCCCGAGCGTACGAACGTTCTCACCGCTCCTCATGCTGCCAGTTCCTTGGATGCTGACCGAGATACCTCGGTGGAGCTGCGGTTCCCGCGTGGAACTCCACGAAGGAGGTGACCACTCACCGAGTTACCTCGGTGAACATTCCGCGGGCCGCTCATTGGTCCACCTTCTGCAGGGCGCCGGACCGCGCCAGCGCGACGAACGGGTCGAGGGAGGCAGAGTTCGCGAGGGCGTCGCGACTGGCGACGTCCTCAGGACGTACGCCCTGCAGGATGCGCTTGGCCGGCAGCTCGAGCTTCTTGCCAGTGAGGTTGCGCGGCACCGCGGGCACCTCGATCACCTGGTCGGGGACGTGCCGTGGGGAGAGCGCCGAGCGCAGTGCGCGGACCAGGCGGGCCCGGAGCGGGTCGTCGAGTCGGGAACCCTCGTCGGTGACCACGAAGAGCAGCAGCTCGCCGTTGCCGCCGTCGGGGTCCTCGAGATGGACGACCAACGAGTCGGCGACACCGTCCACCTCCTCGGCGACGCGGTAGAACTCGGCGGTGCCGAGGCGTACGCCGCCGCGGTTGAGGGTCGCGTCGGAGCGGCCGGCGACGTGGCAGCTGCCGTTGTCGTGGAAGAGGATCCAGTCACCGTGGCGCCACACGCCGGGAAAGTGGTCGAAGTAGGCCTCGCGGTAGCGAGACCCGTCGGGATCGCCCCAGAAGCCGACCGGCATGGAGGGCATCGGCGAGGTGATGACCAGCTCGCCGAGCTCGCCGCTCACCGGGCGGCCGGACTCGTCGAAGGCGTGGGCGTCGACGCCGAGGCAGCGGCCGGAGATCTCCCCGGCGTAGACCGGGAGCAGCGGGTTGTTCTGCACGATGCCGGAGCAGACGTCGGTGCCGCCGCTGCCGACGTTGATCTGGGCGCCGGGAAGCTGGTCGGCGAGCCAGGCGTAGCCCTCCGGCGGGAGCGGCGCGCCGGCCGAGCCGAGGACGCGAATTCGCAGGTCACCGAGGTCCTTCAGCTCGAGACCTTCCTTGCGGCAGGCCATCACGAAGCCCGGGCTGGCGCCCATGACCGTCGCCCCGGTCGAGGCCGCGAGCCGCCACTGCCAGGTCAGGTCGGGGTGCATCGGGTTGCCGTCGACCATGACGATCGAGGAGCGCACCAGGAGCGAGGACACCAGCGCGTTCCACATCATCCAGGCGGTCGTGGAGAACCAGAGCATCCGGTCCTGCGGCCCCATGTCCCACGAGAGCGCGTGGTTCTTGAGGTGCTCGAGCAGGATGCCGCCGTGGCCGTGGACGATCGCCTTCGGCCGCCCGGTCGTGCCGGAGGAGAAGAGCACCACCAGCGGGTGGTCGAACGGCACCGGCTCGAAGGCCGGCTCGGCCCCTTCCTCCGACGCCAGCAGAGCAGTCCAGGAGAGCGCGTCCTCGACCCGGTGCTCGCCGTACTCGACGTCGACCACGTGCCGCACCGACGGCAGCTCGGCCCGGATCTCGGCCACCTGCTCGCGCCGGTCGACGTCCTTGGCGCCGTAGCGGTAGCCACCGGCGACCAGCAGCACGACCGGCTCGATCTGGGCGAAGCGGTCGATCACGCTGCGCGGCCCAAACTCGCTGGCACACGACGCCCAGGTCGCGCCCAGGCTCGCCGTGGCGAGGTAGGCGACCAGGGCCTCGGGGATGTTGGGGAGGTAGCCGGCGACGCGGTCGCCGCGGCGTACGCCCAGCCTCGCCAGCGCCGCCCGCGCCCGGGCCACCTGGTCGCGCAGGTCGCCGAAGGTCAGCTCGACGTCGTCGCGGGTCTGCGAGCGGCCGAGCACGGCGACCCGGTCCAGATCCTCGTCGGTGCCGAGCGCGTGCTCGGCGTAGTTGAGCATCGCCCCGGGGAACCAGCGTGCCCCGGGCATCTCGCGGGAGGCGAGGACGGTGTCGTACGGAGCGTGCGCCTGCACCCCGAAGAACTCCCACACCGCCGACCAGAAGCCGTCGAGGTCGGTCACCGACCAGCGCCACAGCTCCTCGTGGGTCGTCATCTCCACAGAGCGCTCGAGGGCGAGCCAGGCCAGGAACTCACCGACCCGGGACGTGGAGAGCACGTCGGCGGGAGGCGACCAGACGACATCACCCTGCTCGATGCTCACTGGTCCGTCACCTTCCCGGCGCGTCCGGCGAGGAAGTCCTGCATCCGGCCCTTGGCATCGTCGGTCCCCTGCGCGATCGCAGCCATCAGCGACTCCATCAGGAAGCCGTCTCGGGGGTTGGCCTCGGCGATGCGCGGCAGCGCCTGCACGACGGCGAAGTTGGTCTGCGGCGCGTTCTGGGCGATCCGGCCGGCCAGCTCGAGGGCGGTCTTGCGGCCGGTGCCGTCGGCCACCGCGTACTGGCTCAGGCCCAGGCCCAGCCCCTCCTGCGCATCGTAGCGACGGCCGGTCAGCATCATGTCGGCCATCCGGGAGACCCCGATGAGCCGCGGGACGCGCACCGAGGCGCCGCCGCCGACGAAGAGCCCGCGCTGTCCCTCGGGCAGCGCGTAGAAGGTGGACTCCTCCGCGACCCGGACGTGCGCGGCGGCGGCGAGCTCCAGCCCGCCCCCGACCACGGCACCCTTCAGCGCCGCCACGACCGGGACCGGCCCGAACTCGATCTTCTCGAAGACGCGGTGCCACATCCGCGAGTGGCTGACGCCGGCGAGGGTGTCGCGCTCGGTCATCTCGGAAAGGTCGAGCCCGGCGCAGAAGTGGTCGCCGTCCGCGTCGATGACGACGGCGCGTACGTCCGGCTCGAGGGCATCGAAGAACCGCTCGATCCCGAGCACCGCCTCGTCGCTGAGCGCGTTCCGCTTCGCGGGCCGGGCGAGCGTCAGCACCGCGATGTCGTCGATGCGCTCCGCCCGCAGGGCATCGGGCAGGGGGGTTCCGAGCATGATGAACTCCTCATGATTGACAGGAATCCTGATAATCTCAGAAGTAGGCTCCTCCCGCAAGCGCGGCGATGCTTGAATGACCGCATGACCGACGCACCCCTGCTGCTCTACGTCGTCAAGCAGCTCGAGCTCGCGACCCGAGCCCGCCTCGACGCCATCCTGAAGGAATCAGGGGTCACCGCCCTGCAGTACACCGCCCTCTCGGTGCTCGAGCGCCGCCCCACGATGAGCGCGGCCGACCTGGCCCGCGCCTCGTTCGTACGTGCCCAGTCCGCCGCCGATCTCATAGGCGCCCTCGAGCGCCGCGGTCTCATCGAGCGCCGCATCGACCCCGACAACCGGCGCCGCATGCTGATCAGCCTCACCACCGAGGGGCGGGCCTTCCTCGACACCTACGATCCTCGCGTCGAAGAGCTGGAGGAGCAGATGCTGGCCGATCTCGGACCCGAGGACCGCACGGCCTTCCGTACGTTCCTCGACAGCTCCCGTCGGGCACTTTCCTAGTCAACCGGATCCATACCCACCCGAGGCCGGTTTAGGTTAGCCTCACCTCATGAGACCCCACCTCGCCGCAGCCACGGCCACTGCCGCTGCCCTGGTCCTCGCGTTGTCCGCCTGCTCCTCCGACATCGCCGACGACGACGGCGCGAAGCCGGCATCCGGAGCGTCCTCGGTTCCCGACGGCCCGTGGAGCTTCACCGACGGCTCGGGCGAGGTCGTGGAGACGGACAAGACGCCGACCCGGATCATCGCCCACGCCCCCGCGGCCGCCGCACTGATCTCCTACGGCATCCGCCCGGTCGGCATCTACGGCGACGAGTCGGTCGAGACCGACCCGAACCTGGACGGCGTCGACCTGACCGACATCGAGATCCTCGGTGAGGAGTGGGGCTCGATCGACGTCGCCAAGGCGTCCACGCTGAGCCCGGACCTGATCGTCGCCGACTGGTGGCCGGCCGAGAAGGCACACTCGGGCCTGGAGAACGGCACCAAGGCCAAGAGCAAGAAGCTCGCCGAGCTGGCGCCGGTCGTCGGCGCGTCCCAGGGCGGCTCGATCCTCAACCTGGCCGAGGGCTACGAGGACCTCGCCGAGAGCCTGGGCGCGGACGTCGAGAGCTCCCAGGGCGCCGAGGACAAGGAGGCCTTCGAGAAGGCCCGCGACGGGTTCATCGCCGAGATGAAGGACAAGGACCTGACCGCGCTGGCGGTCTCCCCCGCCGACGACCTGCTCTACGCCGCCAACCCGGAGTACGCCCCGGAGCTGCTCGACTTCACCGAGTGGGGCCTGCAGGTCGTCACGCCCGACTCGCCCGACCCGGACTTCCCCTACTGGGAGAACCTGAGCTGGGAGAACGCCGACAAGTACCAGCCCGACGTCCTGCTGATCGACAGCCGCACCTTCGTGGACGCCACGAAGACGGCCGAGGGCCAGCCGACCTGGACGTCCATCCGCGCGGCGAAGGAAGGCCAGGTCATCGAGTGGCCGGCCTTCTGGCTGCACACCTACGCCGACTACGCCGACGCCCTGACCAAGCTCACCGCCGACCTCGCCGACGTCGACGACACCATCGGCGACTGACCCCGGCGGTGACCGCCTCCGTCGCCACCGCGACGCCCACACCAGCACGACGGCGGCGGGCCTCCGGGCTCGCCGTCGGCCTGCTGCTGCTCGTCGCACTCGTGCCCGTCCTCGCCTTCCTCAGCGTGACCCTCGGGTCGCGCGACATCGCGCTGACCGAGGTTCTCGACGCGTTCCGACCCGAGAATGTGCTCAGCATCCAGGCCACCTCGGTCGAGGACACCGTGACCGTACGCCTGCGGGTCCCCCGGACCGTGCTCGGACTGCTCGCCGGCGCGGCTCTCGGGCTGGCCGGGACCCTGCTGCAGGGGCTGACCCGCAACGCCATCGCCGACCCCGGGGTCATGGGCGTCAACGCCGGGGCCGCCTTCGCCGTGGTCGGCTCGATCACCCTGCTCGGCATCAGCTCGCTCGGGTTCCACGTCCTCGCGGCGTTCGCCGGAGCGCTGGCGGCGACCGTGCTCGTCTATGCCGTCGGATCGCTGGGGCGTGACGGCGCGACGCCGGTGAAGATGGCCCTCGCCGGGGCCGCGATCACCGCGGGGCTGACCGCGGTGACCACCGGGCTGCTGCTGACCGACCTCGACGCCCAGCAGCAGTACCGCTTCTGGCAGGTCGGCTCGCTGGCCGGCCGCTACGCCCCGATCGTGACGGGCGTGGCCCCGTTCCTGCTGGTCGGCGTCGTCCTGGCACTGCTGTGCGGTCGCTGGCTCAACGCCCTGGCCCTGGGCGACGACGCCGCCCGTGGGCTGGGCGTCTCCCTGACCAGGACCCGGATCCTGTCGTTCCTCGTCGTCGGGCTGCTCTGCGGCGCGGCGACCGCGGCGTGCGGTCCCATCGTCTTCGTCGGTCTGGTGGTGCCGCACGTGGCGCGCTTCCTGTGCGGTCCCGACTACCGCTGGGTCCTGCCCTACTCGATGGTGCTCGGTGCGCTGCTGCTGCTCGGCGCGGACGTCCTCGGGCGGGCCCTCGGCGGCACGGGCGAGCTCCAGGTCGGGGTGGTCCTCGGCATCATCGGCGCCCCGTTCTTCGTGCTCCTCGTCCGCTACGCCCGGCTGGCGGACCTATGAGCGTCATGCCCCAGACCGTCACGCCCCAGACCGTCACGGACCTGCGGCGCACGCGCCGCAGCCGTCGGGTCCGCGCGGGCGTCGTACCTGCCGTCCTGCTCGTCGTCGCCGCCGTCCTGGCCCTGCTCACGCTCTGCTTCGGCTCGGTCCAGCTCAGCCTCGACCAGGTGCTGGCCTCGCTGCTCCATCTGCGCGACCACGCCGCCGTCGACTTCATCGTGCGCGACCTGAGCGGACCGCAGGTCAAGGCGGCCGTGTGCGTCGGGCTGGCCCTCGGCGCGGCCGGCACGATCTTCCAGCAGCTGCTGCGCAACCCGCTGGCCTCCCCCGACTTCGTCGGCATCTCAGCGGGCGCGAGCGTCGCGGCCGTCGCCGGCATCGCGGTGCCCGCGCTCGCCGGGGTGAGCCTTCCCGTGCTGGCCTTCGGCGGCGGGCTGCTGACCGCGGTCGCGATGTACGTCCTGGCCTGGCGCGACGGCATCACCGGCTACCGCTTCGTGCTGATCGGGATCGGCACGGCGGCGTTCTGCACCGGCGTCACCGGCTACCTGCTCACCCGCACCTCGCTCACCGAGGCCCGGGCCGCACTGCACTGGCTGACCGGCTCGATCGGGCAGGCCGGCGACGCGGAGAACAACGCGCTGCTGATCGCTCTCGTGGTGCTCGCACCCCTGGTGCCGCTGCTCCAGCGCATGCTCCGCGCGGTCGAGCTGGGCGACGACACCGCCCGCGGTCTGGGCGTACGCATCGAGGCGACCAGGCTCGCACTGATCGCGACCGGGGTGCTGCTGACCTCGCTGGCCACCGCGGTCGCCGGACCGATCGCGTTCGTCGCCCTTGTCGCCGGGCCGGTCGCCGACCGGCTGCTCGGCAGCGCCCGCGGCGGCATCGTCGCGGCCGGTGCGGTCGGCGCGATCGTGTGCCTGATCGCCGACTACGTCGCCATGAACCTGCTGCCGGTCGAGGTCCCGACCGGCGTCGTCACCGGCGCCGTCGGCGCGCCGTACCTGCTGTGGCTCATCGCCACCACCAACCGGAGAGGAATGGGCGGATGAGCGAGAACCAGGCGCCGCGCCTCGCGGCGCGTGAGCTGTCGCTCGGCTACGACGACCGGGTGGTCGTCGACCGGCTTGATCTCGACGTGCTCGACGGGCGGGTGACGGCGATCGTCGGCGCCAACGCCTGCGGCAAGTCGACGCTGATGCGGGGCCTCGCCCGGCTGCTGCGTCCGTCCGCCGGCGAGGTGCTGCTCGACGGGACCCCGATCCTCGATCGCGGCTCGCGCGAGGTCGCCCGGATCCTCGGGCTGCTCCCCCAGACCCCGGTCGCCCCTGACGGCATCACCGTCGGCGACCTGGTCTCGCGCGGACGCCACCCGCACCAGGGCTGGTTCCGCCACTGGAGCGCGCGCGACGAGGAGGCGGTCTCCGAGGCTCTTCTTGCCACCGACACGGGAGAGCTCGTCGACCGTCCGCTGCGCGAGCTGTCCGGGGGCCAGCGACAGCGGGTCTGGATCGCGATGGCGCTCGCCCAGCAGACCGATCTGCTGCTGCTCGACGAGCCGACGACGTACCTCGACATCAGTCACCAGGTCGATCTGCTCCGGCTGCTGCGCACGCTCAACCGGGAGACCGGGCGGACCATCGTCACGGTGCTGCACGATCTCAACCTGGCCTGCCGCTACAGCGACCACCTCGTGGTCATGGCGGACGGCCGGATCCTCGCCGAGGGGCCGCCGGCCGAGGTGGTCACCGCGGAGGTCGTCGAGAAGGCGTTCGGGCTGCCGTGCGTCGTCGTGCCCGACCCGGTCGCCGGTACGCCGATGGTGGTTCCGGCGGGCGACTGAGCCGAGCACGACAGGACACGAGACTCAGCCGACCGCGATCTCGTTCGGCTGCTCGTCGAGCTCGACGGAGGCGGTGACCTCACCTGAGGTGAGGTCGACAGCGTGCACGGTGTTGGCGGCCGGCTCGGTGACGTAGGCGATGTCGCCGCTCACCTTGATCGCCGGGTGCGGGTCCTGCCACTCCACCGGCCCCTCCCAGGGCTTCACGACCGGGAACTCGTCGGTGATCTTCCCGGTCGCGGGGTCCAGGACGTGGATCGAGCCGTCGGTGGCGAGGATGTAGGCGAGGTCCTCCGGGCCGCGCGCCACGTCGCGGAAGGTGTACTCGACGCCCTCGGGCAGCGCGACCGGCTTGAACGTGCTCTTCTCGGTGTCGATGAGGGTGACCGTGTCGAGCAGGTAGCCCTCGGCGTCGGGGTCGGTGTTGTAGTCGCCGACGATGATCGGGCTGGTCTCCGAGACGTACGCGTTGCCCATCCGGCCGTACTCGTCGGGGGCCTGGAGCTTCTCGAACGCGCCGTCGCGGTAGAGCAGGGCGCCGTCCTCGCAGCCGAAGACCACCGCCTCGTCGGCCGCGGTGCCCTCACCGTGGATGCCGGGGCAGGTGTCGTTGGCGGCGACCTGCTCGAAGCTGCTTCCCTCGGGCGTCAGGGCGATCGCGCCCGAGCGGCTCTCCTCGGTGCCCACGGTGGTCAGCAGGGTGCCGTCCTCGAGCACGATCGAGACGCCGTGGTGGGCATCGGGTGCCGTCCAGGTCGTGGTCTCGGGAAGCTTGCCCGCGTCGCCCAGCGCGCCGGTCTCGAAGATGGTCGTCTCGCCGCTGCCGTCGGCGAAGAGGACCGTGTTGTCGCCGTGGTGGACGACGTGCCCGCCGGTGTCGGCCGGGAAGACGAGGTCGGTCAGCTCGGGGGTCCGGGTGTCGAGCACCTGGAAGCCCTCGCTGGTGGTGACCGCGAGGTTGCGGCCGTCGCCGATCGGGTTGAGACGTACGAACTCCTCGGTCTCGAACTCCTCGACGACATCGAGGGACTCGGCGTCCAGGACGGCGATGCCGTTGGCGTAGGTCACCGCGAGGCGGCCGCCCTCCTCGGCCTTCGGAGCCGTCGACTCGTCGCCTTCGGCGGTGGATCCGCACGCCGAGAGCGCCAGCGATACGCCGGCCACCGCCGTGACGGCCCGGAGGGCACGGTTCTGTGGGGTGTGCATGGTGTGCCTTTCAATCGGTGGGCCCTGGTGAGAGCCCGCTGGTGATGCGCTCGGTGTTGGCGCGCATCATGGTGAGATAGGTGTCGGCGCCCTGGCCCTTCTCGGTCAGGGACTCCGTGAACAGCTCGCTGACCTCGACGTCGACGCCCGCCTCGTCGGCGAGCACCTGGATGAGGCGGTCCGGCTGGGAGGACTCGGCGAAGATCGTCGGTACGCCGGCCTGCTCGATCGCCTCGGTCAGGTCGCGCAGGTCCGCGGCGCTGGGCGCGGCCAAAGTCGTCCCGCCCGGGATCACCGCACCGACGACGCGGAACCCGAACCGGTCGGCCAGGTAGCCGAAGACGTGGTGGTTGGTGACCAGGCTGCGGTGCGCCTCCGGGATGCTCGCGAAGGAGTCGGTCATCTCCCGGTCGAGGCCCTCGAGCGCGGTCCGGTACGCCGCCGCGGCCCGCTCCACGGCCGGCTCGTCGATGCCGTCGATGTCCGTCACCGCCGCTTCGAGGCCGTCGACGACGTCGAGCATCCGCGCCGGGTCGGTCCAGAAGTGTGGGTCCGGAGCGCCTTCGGCCTCGCCGTCGGAGTAGTCGAGGACATCGATCTGCTCGCCCGCGACGTACGTCTCGACGCCGGCGTCGGCAGCCCGGTCGAGGTGGCGCTGGAGGCCCTCCTCGAGCCCGAGCCCGTTGGAGACGATCAGGTCGGCCTCGCGCATCATCGCGGCCTCCCGGGCCGAGATCTCGAAGGAGTGCGGGTCGGCGTTGGGCCGCATCAGGGTGGTGACCTGGGCGGCGTCGCCGACCGTGCTCGCGACGACGTCGCCGAGGATGTTGGTGGTCACCACGATGTGCGGGCGGTCGTCGTCTGCCGTTCCGGCGCAGCCGGTGAGTGCCATCGCGACGGCCACGATCCCGATGAGGCGCCTCATCGGCCCGTCTCCGTGAAGAACGACGGAGCGGTGGGCGTCTCGAGCGTCCTCGCGATCCGCGCCTTGTCGGCATAGTCGATCTCGTGGACGACACCTTCGGCGGGCACGTTGAGGTAGGCCCGCTCCTGGTCCACGACCAGGTCGACTCCCCCGGCGGCGTCGCTCAGGTCGACGAGGGGCTCGGTCGCGGCGAGCTGCCTGCCGTCCCCGGCGGCGAAGACGCGCACCCGACCGGTGGTGTCGAGGGCGAGGACGTGCCCCTCCTCGTCGTCGGCGGCGACCACCTGACGCAGCGGTACACCGGCGTCGAGGTGGGTCCAGGTCCGCTCGCGGGTGTCGAGGAGCCAGATCCCGGTCGTCCCGGAGAGTGCCGCGACGGTCGGTCGGCTCTTGCGGCCCTCGAACGCGGTGGCTCGCGGGGCTTCCGTGCCCTTCGGGTAGGCGATCCGCTCGACCTCGGGCTCGCCGTCGGTCTCGGTGGCCAGCACCGCGCCGTCGGCGCAGCCGACGACCACGCCGACCTTGGTGGTGATGGTGCCGCTCGCCCGGGCACACGGGATCTCGTCGTCCACCGGGCTGCCGTCGGCGTCGTGGTAGCGGAGCCCGGTGACCTCGCCGCCCTCGGCGACCGTGACCAGAGCACCGTCGCCGATCGGGGCGACCAGCCCGGCGTGCGGCTCGGTCTCGATCCGGAACAGCTCGTGCACCTCACCGTCGGCGAGCGCCTCGTTGTCGAGCAGGACCGCCTCGCCGCTGGCCGCGAAGAACACCCCCGTCGACCCGGCCGTCGACAGCGGTCCGGTCGCGACCGTCGCGGCGCCTGCCCCCTCGACCGTGCCGAGCAGCGTCGGCTTACCCCGGTAGTAGTGGAAGTGGTCGCCGTGGTCCCAGGTCCACATCCCGCTGTCGACGATCTCCACGCCGTCGGCGGTGGTCGCGAACAGGTAGCGGCCGTCGGAGTCGACCGCGCTCGGCTTGCCGATCCGCCCGACCTCGGCCGAGCTCCCCTCGAGGAGGTCGAGCTGGGCGACGGTGCCGGTGCCGTCGATCGTGGTCAGGTGCAGCTGCGGCTCGGCGACCTCCTGCGCGCCCTCGACGGCGCCGTGGTCCTTGCCGGAGCCCGGGTCGGCGTCCGCGTCATCAGCCGGGGCAGCGGTGCCGCATCCCGTGGCGACCAGCGTCAGCCCTGTGACGATGCCGGCGATTGTCCTGCGGTGCATGAGGTCCTTTCGGAGGTGGGGGACGGACGTCGAAGGAGAGCGAGGGCGCTGCGGAGCAGCCCCGAGGCGACCGCGGTGAGGATGGCCGCACAGGCGATGGACGCCCCGGCGGCGGTGCCCGCGTACCAGGAAGCGGTCAGGCCGATGAAGACCGCGACGGCGCCGAGCACCGCGGCGCAGGCCATGGTCGTGGGGATCCGCGTGGTCCACCGACCCGCGGCCACCGCCGGCGCGAGGAGCAGCGCGATCACGAGCAGCGAGCCGACCGCCTGGTAGGAGGCGACCACGGCGAGGGTCACCAGGCCGACGAGCATCACCTGCGCCAGCTGCGGATGCAGGCCCAACGTACGGGCGATCCGGGGGTCGAAGGCCGAGGCGACGAACGCGCGATGGAAGCCGATCGCGATGGCCAGGGTGACCACCAGGGCGACCGCGAGGACGGCGAGGTCGTCGGGCCCGAGGGCGAGCACGTCGCCGAACAGCATCGCCGTCGCGTCCGTCGCGAAGCTGCGGGAGTGGGAGATGATGATGACGCCGAGCGAGAGCATCGCCACGAACAGCAGCCCGATGCTGGTGTCGTACGTCAGCCGGCCGCGGCGCTGGAGCGCTCCGATCGTCGCGCTCATCACGATCGCGCTCACCGCGCCGCCGACCATGACGGGGGCGCCGAGGACCGTCGCCAGGGCGACGCCGGGGAGCATCCCGTGCCCGATCGCCTCGCCGAGGAAGGCCATCCCGCGGATCACGACCCAGGTGCCGACGACCCCGCAGATGGCCGCCACCAGTACGCCGCCGACCAGCGCCTGCAGCATGAAGTCGGTCCGGAACGGCTCGGTGATCGATGACACGGGGCGGGACTCTAGCGCTTAATGAGAATGGTTACCAATTGCTATAGTGGCGCACGTGCTCCCGCTCGCAACGACCGACTCCCCGCCCCTGTCCGCTCAGAGCCTCTGCTTCGGCTACGCCGGCGAGGACGTGATCCACGACGTCAGCGCATGGTTCTCGCCCGGCACGGTCACCGCCGTCGCCGGTCCGAACGGGTCAGGAAAGTCGACCTTCGTCGAGCTGCTCGCGGGCGTACGGAACCCTCGGCGCGGCTCGGTCAGCCGCCGCGGGCGGGTGGCTCTGGTCGTGCAGCGACCCTCGACACCGGACGCGCTCCCGGTGACCGTCCGTGACGTCGTCGCGATCGGCACCTGGGGCCGCAGGGCCCGGTGGGCAGACCGGCAGGGTGCGATCGCCGAGGCGATCGAGCGCGTGGGGCTGACCGGTCTCGAGCAGCGTACGTTCGGCGAGCTCTCCGGCGGACAGCGCCAGCGGGCGCTGCTGGCTCAGGGCATCGTCCAGCGCACCGAGATCCTGCTACTCGACGAGCCGGCCGCGGGGCTCGACGCCGCCAGCCGGCAGCGCACCCGCGAGATCCTCGCCGAGGAGGCCGCCCGCGGCGCCACGATCGCCTGCGTCACCCACGACGAGGAGAGCATCGCCGCCGCCGATCACGTGATCCGGCTCGATGCCGGTCGCCTCGTCGACTGAGCCCGGAGTGGCCCCGACACGGTTGAACGTGGCCACCCCGGCCACGATCAGGGCGAGGGCCACAGCGAGGCCCGGGCCGATGACCTCGCCGAAGATCGGGACCGCGAGGACGGCGGTCAGCACCGGGCTCACCGCACCCCCGACCGAGGCCGGGCCGCCCCCCAGGGCCTTGACGGCGAAGGCGTAGCAGAGCGTCGACCCCAGGCCGGTCCCGATGCCCTGGAGAACGACGAGGAGCAGCACGTCGCCGAGCTCGGCAGTGCCCGCGAGCAGGTGCGACGGCATCGCGCCGGACGCCGCCAGGACGAGCACGGCCAGGCTCGAGACGGCGCAGACGGTCAGCACCATCTGCAGCAGCGTCAGGTTCGTACGCTGCAGCCCCATCGTGAACACCGCCCACGCGAACCCTCCGACGAGGAGCAGGCCGACCCCACCCAGGGACGCTCCACCGCCGACGAGGAACCCGCTCACCCCGACCCCGGCGGTGATCAGCCCCAGCGCGAGCACCCGCCGGGCCGGGATCGGGGTTCGGCCGCGCGCCATCGCGAGCAGGGTGACGAACAGCGGCACGGTGCCCGGGACCAGCATCCCGGTGAGCGCCGCACTGGTCAGCCGGGCCCCGAACGCGAAGACGAGGAAGTGCGGGAGGCCACCGACGAGCAGCAGCGCGAGGACGGCGGGCCGCTCGCGGCGTACGGCCCTGATCGTGCTCGGCAGCAGCGGAGCCAGCAGCACCACGGGCGTCGCGAACCGAAGGAAGGCCGCGTCGGCGACGGTGAGGCTGGAGCCACCGATGCCGCGCGTGCTCAGCGCGAACGACGACCAGAGCACGACCGTGGTCGCCAGCGCCGACCAACCCAGATACTTCCTCATATCGCGCCACGATAGGGACAAGACGAGCGCACATGATTGCCGAATCTGCCGCGATCACAACACTTTGTGGCAGAATCTGCCACCATGCGCACGCTCGACGAGACCGATAAGCACATCCTCTGGGAGCTCCAGCAGAACGGCCGCCTGACCAACCAGGAGCTCGCCGACCGCGTCGGCCTCTCCCCCTCACCGTGCCTCCGCCGCGTACGCGCCCTGGAGGAGGCCGGCGTGATCAGCGGCTACCGAGCCATCGTCGACCCGCACGCCGTCGGGATGAACATCACCGCCTTCGTACGCATCAAGATGGCCACCCACACCACCGAGGCGGTCGAGGCCGTCGAGGAGCACCTGCGCGCCATCCCCGACATCACCGAGGCGTACGTCCTGGCCGGCGACCACGACTACCTGCTGAAGATCGTGACGCCATCCTTCGAGACGTACGAGCAGTTCCTGCGCGACAACCTGCGCACCATGCCCGCCCTCGCCTCGATCGAGACCACGTTCGCGTTCGGCAACACCAAGGAGAGCGGCCCGCTCCCCCTCGGCTGACCCCTCGGGGTCAGGAACCGGCTTCGCGACAGGCTGGTGCGTCGTCGTAGAACCGCTCGAACGCGCGGGCGGCGGCGTCGATCTGGGCGGCCATGCCTCGCAGGCCCCCGCGCCCGACCGCGCGCAAGTTCTCGCTCTCGAACAACGCCCGGTCATAGGCGGGAAGCATCCCCACCAGCCGCTGCCGAGCATGTCCATCCGACCCCAGAGGTCGGACGAAGACCTCGACCAGGTCGTCCATCCAGTCCAGCTCGAACTCGACGAGGTGATGCGGCATCGTCAACCGGACCTCGGTGCGACCGACCCGGTCCACCTGCGCGTAGGTCGTCGGCGCGAAGCGGGACGCCACCGCCTCGGCGACCGCCTGGGACCGGCGCCTCAGAATGTCATTCCCAGTGCTCGACATCGCGCCTCCGCCCGAACGTGACCGATGGTCATATGACCACCGGTCACAGACTAGGGGCGCCGCCGCGGCGTGGTCAAGGGACCCGGACGAAGCACGCTACGATGCGAGCGTCCAGCCATGAGAGAGGACGGGTGGCGCCCTTGCCTACGCCGACCTGGGAGCGTCTCCCGGAGGCCAAACGCGATGCCGTGCGCCGTGCAGCGGAAGAGGAGTTCGGGGTCCGGGGCTACAACGCCGCCAGCCTCAACACGATCTGCCGCGAGGCCGGGATCTCCAAGGGCAGCCTGTTCCAGTACTTCCCCGACAAGTCCGACCTCTTCGTCCACCTGATCGCCCGCGCCAGCCACGACATCCGCGTGGCGATGGAGGTGGCGAGCGCCGACTTCCCGTGGATGACCGACTACCTCGGCTCGGTCAAGATGCTCATGGACGCGTGGATCGACTACTTCTACGATCACCCGCGCCACCGGCAGATGCTGGTCTCGGCCAACCTCGAGCACAACCCGAAGGCGCTCGCCGCCGTGCGCGAGGCCGTCTACGTCGACTACCTCGAGGTCATCGGCGGCATGGTCGACATCGGCATCGCCATCGGCGCCCTTCGTGAGGACACCGACCGCGACGCCCTCGTCGCCGCCATCATCATGCTGCTCCCGCACATCGCCCTCGGCCCTCACGTACGCGGCCTGGACCCGCTCCTCGGGCTCGCCGGCTCCGACCGCGACCATGCCATGTCCGTCGGCCGCCGGCTGATCCAGGTGCTGATGGGCCAGTACGTCACCTGATCAGCGCGGAGGCAGCCGGATCGCGCCGTCGAGCCTGATGACCTCGCCGTTGAGATACGGGTTGTGGATCAGCTCCCACGCGAGCGAGGCGAACTCCTCTGGTGCGCCGAGCCGGCGCGGGAAGACGACGCCCTCGGCCAGCTTGGCCTTGAACGCCGCCGGGTCCGGGACCGTCTCGTAGATGGGGGTCTCGATCAGGCCGGGGGCGATGGTGTTGACCCGGACCCCGACGGCGGCGAGGTCCCGCGCCAGCGGGAGTGTCAGCCCGACGACGCCGCCCTTGGAGGCGCTGTACGCCACCTGACCGATCTGACCGTCGAAGGCGGCCACCGAGGTGGTGTTGACGATGACGCCCTTGGCGCCGTCGGTGTCGGGTTCGTTGCGCGACATCGCCGTGGCCGCGAGCCGCACCACGTTGAACGTGCCGATCAGGTTGACCTCGACGACCTTGCGGAAGGAGCCGAGATCGTGGGCGGACTCGTACTTCCCGTCCTTGCCGACGGTGCGGGACAGGCTGGGGATCCCGGCACAGTTCACCGCCACCCGCAGCGGCCCCTGCGTCAGTGTCGCCTCGACGGCGTCGATCACCTGGTCGGCATCGGCGACGTCGGCGCGGCGGAAGAGGCCGCCGATCTCGGCGGCGACCCGCTCCCCACGGTCGGCGTCGAGATCGAGCACCGTCACCGCCAGCCCTTCGGCGGCAAGCTTGCGGGCAACGGCCTCGCCGAGGCCGGAGCCACCGCCGGTCACGATCGCCGAGCTGTTGGTCAGTTCCACGTTCACTCCTACTTGGTCGTTGGTACTACTTGGTGAAGGCCCGGATCGCGCCGTCTGCCTCGGGTGAGGCGATGACCGCGACCTGGTTGGCGATCTCCGCCTCGAGCGCCTCGGCCAGCGTCTGCTGCCAGGCGTCCTCGAGCAGACGCTTCGTGCCGGCCAGCGCCACCGGAGAGGCGCTCGACAGACGTACGGCCAACGCGGTCGTCGCCTCGCCGAGCTCCGCAGCCGGGACGACCCGGTTGATCAGGCCCCAGGCCTGTGCCCCGTCGGCGGCCACCTCGTCGCCGAGGAGGGCGAGCTCGAGGGCCCGGCGGTGCCCGACCAGCCGGGGCAGCAGCCAGCTGGCGCCGCTGTCGAGCGACAGCCCGCGCCGGATGAAGAGCTGCAGGAACCGGCTGCGGTCGGATGCGATGACGAAGTCGCAGGCCAGGGCCAGGTTGGCGCCTGCACCGGCGGCGACGCCGTCGACCGAGGCGATCGTGGGGACGCCGAGCTCGCGCAGGGCCAGGATGCAGGCGTTCGACATCCGCATCCGCTCGGGGAGGAGCTCGGGATGACCCAGCAGGCCACCGACGTCGGACCCGGCACAGAACGCCCCGCCGGCGCCGGTGACCACCACGACCCGCACCTCTCCCCCGCGAGCCGTGTCCAGCAGGTCGCGCAAGGTCGACCACATCGGGTCGGTCATCGCGTTGAGCTTGCCGGGACGGTCGAGCGTGATGGTCAGGACACCGTCGGTCAGGTCGTGGCGCACGCTCACGACGCGGCCCCCAGGGTGCGGCCGATGATCTCCTTCATGATCTCGGTGGTGCCGCCGTAGATCGTCTGGATGCGGGTGTCGAGGTAGGCCCGGGCGATCGGGTACTCGCGCATGAACCCGTAGCCGCCGTGCAGCTGCAGGCACTGGTCGACGACCCGTTTCTGCAGCTCGGTGGCCCACCACTTGCCCTTCGCGGCGTCCACGCCGTCGATCTCGCCGCGCAGGTGGCGCTCGACCAGGTCGTCGACGTACACCTGGGTGACGTCGACGGCCGTGCTGAGCTCGGCGAGCACGAACTTGGTGTTCTGGAACCCGGTCAGCGGCTGCCCGAACGCCTCCCGCTCGCGGCAGTAGTCCAGGGTCCAGTCGAGGGCGACGCGAGCCGCCGCGACGCCCGACACCGCGAGCGAGAGCCGCTCCTGGGCGAGGTTGGCCATCAGCGTGCCGAACCCGGAGCCCGGCTCGCCCAGCAGGTTGGCGGCCGGGACGCGGGCGTCGCTGAACGACAGCTCGGCGGTGTCCTGGCTGCGCAGGCCGATCTTGTCGAGGTGGCGACCACGCTCGAAGCCCGGCGTGCCGTCCTCGACCGCCAGCAGGCTCAGGCCGCGGTGCGGCTCGGTGGGATCGGTGCGTACGACGGTGAGCACCAGGTCGCTGTTGAGGCCGTTGGTGATGAACGTCTTGGCGCCGTTGACGACGTAGTCGTCACCGTCGCGGACCGCCGAGGTCCGGACCGCGGCCAGGTCCGAGCCCGCGCCGGGCTCGGTCATCGCGATCGCGCCCATGGTCTCGCCGGAGACGAACCCCGGCAGCCAGCGGCGCTTCTGCTCCTCGTCGGCGGCGCCGAGCAGGTAGGGCAGCACCACGTCGTTGTGCAGCGTGATGCACATGCCGGAGCCGATCACGTTGGCGCGCTGCAGCTCCTCGATGATGACGACGTGGAAGCGGAAGTCGTCGGCACCGAGACCGCCGTACGCCTCCGGCACCGCCATGCCCAGGAAACCCTGGTCGCCGGCGGCCCGGAACATCTCCTTGTCGACCCGGCCCGCCTCCTCCCAGCGGTCGTGGTGCGGCACGATCTCGGCGCGTACGAAGGCCCGGAAGCTCTGCCGGAAATCGTCGTGGGTCTCGTCGAACAGTCGGCGGCTCATCGTGCGGTCCACCCGCCGTCGACGGCCAGCACCTGGCCGGTGAGGTAGCTGCTGCCGGCACCGGCCAGCAGCAGGAGTACGCCGTCGAGCTCGTCGCCGCGCCCGGTACGCCCCATCGGGGTGTTGCGCCGCAGCCACCGCCCTGCCGAGGCGTCGGCGAACATGTCCTCGGTCAGCTCGCTGGGGAAGAACCCCGGGGCGATCGCGTTGACCCGGACCCCGTCCCGGGCCCACTCGCAGGCGAGGTGGCGGGTGAGGGTCACGACCCCGCCCTTCGCCGCTCCGTACGCCGACTGGGTGAGCGGCGCCGAGCCGACCAGGCCGAGCACGGAGGCGATGTTGATGATCGAGCCGGCGCCACGAGGGCGCATCGAGGCGTACGCCTCCACGCTGAGGGCGAACAGCGCGGTCAGGTCGATGTCGAGCGTGCGCCGGAAGGAGTCGAGCGGCTGCTCGGCGGCGGGCAGGGCCTCGGCCCAGCCCGCGTTGTTGACCAGTACGTCGACCCCGCCGAGATCCTCGGCGCGGGCGATCAGCGCCGCCCGGTCGGCCTCGTCGGTGACGTCGCAGCGGAACGGGACCACCCGCTCCTGCTCGGCGGCGAGCTTCTCGAGGAGGTCCAGCCGGCGGGCGGCTGCGACGACCGTCGCACCCCGGGCGGCCAGGACCTCGGCGAAGCGCCGGCCCAGACCGCTGGACGCACCGGTGACGACGGCGACCTGGCCGGTCAGGTCGGTGAGGTCCGCCGATGGCGCCCGCAGCTCCTCGTTCGTCTCCTCGGTCGTCGCGGTCACGAGACCCGCTCGATGATGGTCGCGTTGGCCATGCCGCCGCCCTCGCACATCGTCTGCAGGCCGTAACGGCCGCCCGAACGCTCGAGCTCGTGGAGCAGGGTGACCATCAGTCGCGCCCCGGAGGCACCGAGCGGGTGCCCCAGGGAGATCCCGCCGCCGTTGACGTTGACCCGCTCCGGGTCGGCGCCGGTCTCCCGCTGCCAGGCCAGGACGACCGGGGCGAAGGCCTCGTTGCACTCGAACAGGTCGATGTCGTCGACGGTGAGCCCGGCCCGCTTCAGCACGGCCTGGGTCGCCGGGATCGGCGCGGTGAGCATCTGCACGGGGTCGTCGCCGACCACCGACATGTGCCGGACCACGGCGCGCGGACGCAGGCCCAGCTCCTCGGCCCGCTCCCGGCTCATCAGCAGCACAGCCGCGGCGCCGTCGACGATCTGCGACGCGTTGCCGGCGGTGACCCGGCCGTCGGGGATGAACGACGGCTCGAGGCCGGCCAGCGACTCGGCCGAGGTGGCGTCGCGGATCGGCTCGTCGACCGCGACGCTGCCGTCCTCGACGGTGACCGCGCCGGTCTCCTTATCGCGACGCTTCACCCGGACCGGCGCGATCTCCCGCTCGAAGCGGCCCTCGTCACGGGCCGCGGCGGCGCGGCGGTGGCTGCGCAGGGCGTACGCGTCGAGCTCTTCACGGGTCAGGCCCCACCGCTCGGCGATCATCTCGACCGAGATCCCCTGGGGCACGAGACCGGTGTGCCCGAAGGCCGAGCGGTCGGCGTAGCGCTGCTGGGCGACGTCGCCGTAGACCTCGGTGATGTCGCCGGCCGGTGCGTTGGAGAACATCGGGACCGTCGACATGCACTCGATGCCACCGGCGACGACGACGTCGTTGACACCGGCCATGATCGACTGCGCGGCGAAGCTGATCGCCTGCTGCGAGGACCCGCACTGGCGGTCCATCGTGGTGGCGGGCACGCTGTCGGGCCAGCCCGCCGCGAGCACCGCGGTGCGGGCGACGTTGGTGCTCTGCGGCCCGACCTGGGTGACGCACCCGAACATCACGTCGTCGACGACGACCGGGTCGATGCCGGTGCGCTGCTGGAGCGCCTTGAGCGTCTCCGCGGCCAGCTCGGCCGGGTGCCAGCCCGACAGCGAGCCGAACCGCTTGCCGATGGGGGTGCGTACGGCCTCGACGATGACGGCCTCGGTCATGGGGTTTCTCCTTGTGTCTTCGGGTACGTCGGTCAGCGGGTCGCGAAGCCGCGCTCGGCCAGCCAGGCGGTGATGGTCGTGACCGCCTCGCCCAGCGGTCCGCGCTGGTCCTTGCCGCCGTAGTAGTGGGTGGCGCCCTTCACCACGTGCAGTGCCTTGTCGGGGTGCCCGACCGCGTCGTAGAGCCGCTGGGTGTGGCTGGGCGTGCAGGCGTCGTCGGCGCCGTTGCCGATCACGAGCGTGGGGATCTCCAGGTCGGCGGCGCACTCGACCCCGTCGCCGTGGGCGTCGTCGTAGCTCCACTGCGACAGCCAGCTGCGCAGCGTGGTGAACCGGGCGAGACCGACGGGGCTGTTGTTCACGATCTCGGGGTCGCCGAGGTAGCAGACGCCGGGCTTGCGGTCGTTGGGGTCGACCGCCGGGTCGAGCCAGCGCGGGTCGGCCATGGTGCCGTGGACGACGAAGGCCCGCTCCTCACGCTCCCGGCCGGTCGCCCGCAGGTGCGCCAGCTGGGCCTTGACCCATGCGGTGATCCGCCGGTTCCGGGCGATCTGCGCCTCGCGGTAGCGGGCGAGGAACTCCTCCGTGTAGGGCGGCTGGTTGGGGTTGTCGGGGTTGTAGAGATCCAGCTCGGGATCGCGGATCTCGGGGTTGGTCTCGTCGAGGATGGAGGCGTCCATCCACTCGGTCATGGTGCCGTGGCGGCTGACGTGGGCGGCGAGCAGCATCAGCGCGTCCGCGGGGATCAGGTCGAGCCGGGTGAGGTCCGGCCCGTCGCCCGACGGGCTCGAGGTGACCGTCGGCTTCTGCGCCTGCTGCTGGTAGTAGAGCGACAGCGAGCCGCCGCCGCTCCACCCGGCCAGGACGACCTTGGTGTAGCCGAGGCGCTCCTTGGCGTCGCGGATCGCGGCGCCGAGGTCCTGGACGACCTTCTCCATGAGCAGCGCGGAGTCGACGCCCCGGTAGCGGCTGCCGCAGTAGATGACGTGGTGTCCGGCCTTGGCCAGCGCGTTCATCATCGGCAGGTACGCGCCGCCGCCGATCGGGTGCATGAACATGATGACGGTGTCGGCCTCGACACCGTGAGGACGCAGGTTGTAGCTCTCCAGCGCCACGATGTCGCCCTCGCCACCGTAGGTGTCGCGGTAGGCCGAGGTGTCCTCGAAGACGACCAGGTAGGGCACCCGGTCGTAGGTGTGGGTCGCGAAGTCGGTGCTGCTCGTGGTGCTCACAGGGCTACCTCCGGGTCGGGCTGGATGGCGGCCGCCAGCACCTCGGGGCTCGGCGTGAGCCGGCGCCGGGTGTCGACGGCGATGATCTTCCACTCGACGCGGTCGAACTCGTCGAACCGGCGCCGGGCGCGTTCGCGGGCCTTCTCGGGGGCACCGTGGTGAACGCCCTGCGGCGCGTGCGAGATCAGGCCCGGCGGCATCTTCTGACCGAAGACGTTGCCGCCGTGGTAGAAGGCGATCTCGTCGAAGTCGACGTTGCGGTGATACCAGGGGAACCGCTCCGTGCCGGGCCGCGACTCCGCCCGGCGGGGAAGGAAGTGCATCACGTAGACGCCGGTGGCCTGCAGGAACAGGTGGACCGTCGGCGGCAGGTGCATGCTCTCCGAGCTGAGCACGTCGTGGTCCTCGATGTTGAAGGTGAAGGGGAAGTTGTCGCCCCGCCAGCCCTCCACGTCGCACGGGTCGTGCGGGTAGAACAGCGAGGTGGTCTCGCCCGAGTGGTAGAGGCGGACCTCGTATTCCTCGCGGCCGTCGTCCTCGACCGGCTCCGGTTCGGGGACCGTGATCAGGGCCGGGTCGAAGGGGAAGTGCCGGCCGAGCGCACCGGCCTCGGGAACCCGGAGCTCCTCGGTGGCCTCGATGACCAGGCGACATCCCGGCTCGCCGTCGGGCTCGATCCGGTAGGTCGTGGCCTTGGGGAGGTAGACGTAGTCGCCCGGCCGGTAGGTCAGCGGACCGAACTCGGTCACGAATCGGCCGGTGCCCTCGTGGACGAAGTGCAGCTCGTCCGAGTCGATGTTGCGTACGTAGAACGGGTGCGCCTCGGCCCGGCGGCTCAGCGAGATCCGGCAGTCCTGGTTGCTGAACATCAGCACCGGGGTGCCGGCGGGGTCGGTGAGATCGGTCGGCTCGAGGCCGGTCGTCATCAGGTCGACGCCGCCGAGCCTGCCCTCCGCGCGGAAGTCGGTCGGGTCGTGGCGGTGGTAGAGATGAGCGGTACGCCCGACGAACCCGGCCCTGCCGAGCTCGTCGTCCTTGAGGCCCTCGAGGTCGGCGTGCATGCGCCGGGGCGTGGTCCCCTTGCGGAGCTGGATGAAGGACTCCATCGGTTCAGTTGCTCCCGTTCTTGTCGGTTCCGGTCTGGGTGAGCCGCGCGTTGAGCGGCGTGGGGTCGACGTACTCCTCGATGCGCACGACGTGGTCGCCGTCGACGACGATGCGGAGCATGGCGGGCATGCGCAGCCCGGCCGCGCGGCCGGAGAGCTCGACGACGTGCTGCTGCACGACACCGTCCGGCAGCAGCTCACGGCGGACGTCGGTGTAGCGCATCGGGCCGGCGACGTGATGGAGGTAGCCGAGCGTCCGCAGGCTCTCCTCGCGGGTCTGCGTCACGTCGTCGTAGTTGTGCCACACCCCCGCGTCGGGGCTGTAGATCTCGGTGAGCGACGTGGTGTCGCCCGCCTCGACGGCGGCGAAGAAGCGGTCGACGACGGCCTCGACGCTCACCTGCCGCTCACCCGGTCAGCGAACGGCAGCCGGAGGCCTCGGCGCGGCCAGTCCAGCTTGAGCAGCTTGCCGGTGCTGGAGGCCGTCACGTACGCGGTGCGCTGGCCGGGGCCGCCCCAGCAGATGTTGGTGATGCCGGGGTCGCCGTCGGTGTCGATGTCGAGGAACTCGACCAGGTCACCCTCGGGGCTCACCACCGAGATGCCGTGGGTGAGGAGCGAGGCCACGCACACGTTGCCGGCCGCGTCGATGCCGAGGGAGTCGAAGTTGGTGTAGTCGGAGGCGGTGTAGAGGAAGTTGCCGTTGCCGGACCCGCCGAGCGACTGGCCGCCCTTGATCTGGCCGGGGCCGGTCACGCCCCACCACCACACGCGGGCGGTGTAGGTCTCCGAGACGTAGAGGCGGCTGCCGTCGGGCGAGAGGCCGATCCCGTTCGGTCCCTCCATGCCGCCGGCGATCTGGGTGATCGCGGAGCCGTCGGGCAGGGCGTAGTAGAGCCGGCCACGGTCGGCGGTGACGCCGTCGCTCTTGCCGTAGTCGGTGAAGTAGAGGCCGCCGTGCTCGTCGAAGACCAGGTCGTTGGGCCCGCGCAGCTGCTGGCCGTCGCACTCGGTGTAGATCGTCTCGACCGCACCCGTCTCGAGGTCGACGGCCTGAATGCTGCCGCCGGTGTAGTCGGCGGGGATGCCGCCGGCGAAGACGTAGCCGCCGACGGGGAACGCGTTCAGGCCACCGTTGTTGGCGATGTAGACGCGCCCGTCGGGGCCGATCGCGGCGCCGTTGGGGCCGCCGCCGACCTCGGCCACGACGGTCTTGGTCCCGTCCGGGCTGATCCGGGTGAGGTTGCCTGCGATGACCTCGACGACGAGGACGTCGCCGTTGGGGAGGGCGACCGGGCCCTCGGGGAACTGCAGTCCGGTCGCGACGACGGAGAACTTCATCTTCTTCCTGCGCTTTCGTGAGACGGGGTGGGCGTCGGCCGGGCGGGCGACGGCGGTGGTGCCGAGAGCGCCGAGGACCGCAGCGCCGGCGGCGCCGAGGAGCGATCGGCGGCGGGCGGTGAATCGGGAGGTCTCGCGCGGGGTCGGGCGGTTCGTCATCGCGCCGTCACCTCCGCACCGAGGGCGGTACGCAGGTCGTGCTTGCGGACCTTTCCGGTCGCCGTGCGTGGGAGCTCGTCGAGGAAGACGACCTGCTTGGGGCGCTTGTACGCGGCCAACCGGTCCCCGACCCGGGCGATGACCTCGTCGTCGGTGACCTCGGCCCCCGGGCGGCGGACGAGGACGGCGACGACCTGCTCGCCCCAGACCTCGTGCGGGAGACCGATCACGGCGGCCTCGGCGACGTTGGGGAGCTCGTGGAGGACGTTCTCGACCTCGGCGGAGTAGACGTTCTCGCCGCCCGAGATGATCATGTCCTTGGCGCGGTCGACGATCGAGAGGAAGCCCTCCTCGTCGCGGCGGGCGAGGTCACCGGTGTGGAACCAGTCGCCCGTGAAGGAGGCGGCGGTCGCCTTCGGGTTGCCGAGGTAGCCGACCGTCACCTGGTCCCCACGGACCCAGATCTCGCCGATCTCGCCGACGGCGCAGTCGTTGCCGTCCGCGTCCACGATGCGCAGGTCGACCAGCTGCATCGGCCGGCCGACGGCGTCGAGCAGGTGCTCCTCGCCCGCGGCCGCGCGCCGGTGGGCCTCCCGGTCCAGGGTGAGGATGTTGCCGGCCAGCTCGGTCATCCCCATGCCGGCGTACACGATCGGCCCGAAGCGGTCGAGGGTGCGACGGAGCAGCTCGGCGGGGATCTTCGAGGCGCCGTAGCCCATCCACTCCAGGCTGGACAGGTCGTAGTCGTCGATGCGCGGGTGGGCCAGCAGGATCGCCATCATCGTCGGCGCGAAGCCGCCGCTGGTGATCCGGTGCTCCTGGACGACCTGCATCCACGCCTCGGGCTCCCAGCCGGGCATCATCAGCACGGTGCCGCCGCGGAACAGGTTGACGGGGGTCAGGTAGCCTGCGACATGGCACAGCGGCATCGCGTTGAGGAACCGGGTCTCCCGGCTCGGCTCGTACTCCAGCACGGACTGCAGGATCGATGTCACCAGGTTGCGGTGGCTGAGCTGGGCGCCCTTCGGGAAGCCCGTGGTGCCGCTGGTGTACATCACCCAGGCGACGTCGTCCGCCGACACCACCCGCGTCGACGGCTCCGGTGAGGCCGCGGCCAGCAGGTCCTCGTACGCCGGCAGGTCATCGACGGGCTCACCGATCACGACCACGTGGCGCAGCGCCTTCAGCCCGGCCAGGTGCTCCCGGATCGCCGGCAGGTACTGCTCCTGGACCAGCAGCACGCTCGCCTCGGCGTTCTCCAGGATCCACGCCCACTCCTTCGGGTGCAGCCGGGTGTTGAGCGTCGTCAGCGCGACGCCCGCGGCCGGGACGCCGTAGTAGGCCTCGACGTACGGGATGCTGTTGTCGGAGAGGATCGCGACCCGGTCGCCGGGCTCGGCGAGGTCGGCGATCGCGTTGGCCAGCCGGTGGGTCCGCTCGAGCAGCTCCGCATAGGTGCGGGAGTCGCCACCGGTGGTCAGCAGCAGGGCGGTGCGATCTGGATGATCACGGGCCGTGCGTCTCAGCAGGTCGTGGATGAGCATCGTTGCCTCCTCGGATCAGGGTTGGTCAGATGGGACGGGGAACGGGCCGGCAGAGCCGACTCCGGAGCGGACTCGGGTCCCGAGATGACCGCAGACCTCGGCGCCGGCGGCGGCGATGGCAGCGATGTCCAGGCCGGTCGTGAGGCCGCTCCGCTCGAGCAGCCAGGCCAGGTCTTCGGTGGCGACGTTCCCGGCGGCGCCGGGGGCGAACGGGCAGCCGCCGAGGCCGGCCGCGCTGGAGTCGAGGGTGCGTACGCCCTCGGCGACGGCGGCGAGCGCGTTGGCGAGCCCGGTCTTGCGGGTGTCGTGGAAATGGGCGCGCAGGGGGAGGTCGGTGAGGACCCGGACGGCGGCGAAGCGGTCGTGCACCTCGGCGGGTACGCCGGCGCCGATCGTGTCCGCGAGCGCGACCTCGGCCAGCGGGCCGACCCGCAGCACGTCGCGGACCACCGCGGCCACCTCCTCGGTGCTCACCTCGCCCTGGTAGGGGCAGCCGAACGCGACCGCGACGGTGACGGTGAGGGGCAACCGGGCGGTGTCGGCGACCGCCGCGACGCCCTCGAGCGCGCGGACCGCCTCGGCGACGGTCACCCCCTGGTTGCGGCGGCCGAAGACGTCGGTGGCCGGGACGACGTAGTTCAGCTCGTCCACGCCGGCGTCGACCGCGCGCTCCGTACCCCGTCGGTTCAGCACCAGCCCGGCATAGCTGACGCCGGGAACCCGGGTGATGCCCGCGAGCACCGCCTCGGCGTCGGCCATCTGGGGCACGCGATCGGGGCGTACGAAGCTGGTGACCTCGACGCGCCGGGCGCCGGCGGCGACCGTCTGCTCGACGAGGGCGATCTTGTGGCGGGTGTCGAGGGTGACGGCCTCGTTCTGCAGGCCGTCCCGCGGGCTGACCTCGACGATCTCGATCTCTGCGCCGGTCATGAGAGTCCGAACTCCCAGCTCTCGCCGCGGTCGTAGCGACCGAGGATCCGTCGGGAGACGGTGTGGATGTGGACCTCGTCGGGGCCGTCGTAGATCCGGCCGAGGCGGGCGTTGCGGTACATCCGGCTGATCGGGGTGTCGTCGGTCAGGCCGAGCGCGCCGTGCACCTGCAGGGCCCGGTCGACCACGTTGTGCAGCATCCGGGCACCGACGACCTTGATGACGCCGATCTCCTCGCGGGCCTGCTCGCCGCGGTCGATCTTCTCGGCGGCGCGCAGTGTCAGCAGCCGGGTCGCCTGGATCTCGGCGAAGGACTCGAAGACGTGCTCCTGCATCAGCTGCTTGCGGGCCAGCGGCTCGCCGAACGCGACCCGGCCGTTGAGGCGCTCGCACATCAGGTCGAAGGCCCGCTGCGCCTGGCCGAGCCAACGCATCACGTGGAAGATCCGCCCGGGGCCGAGCCGCTCCTGGGCGATCACGAATCCCTTGCCCCGCTCGCCCAGGAGGTTCCCGGCGGGGACCCTCACCTCGTCGTACGCGACCTCGTAGTGCCCCGCCTCCATCCCCAGCACCGGGGTCTCCCGCACGAGGCGGTAGCCGGGGGTGTCGGTCGGGACGATGATCATGCTGAAGGCCTGATGGGGGGCGGCCTCCGGCTCGGTGCGGCACATGACGGTCGTGTAGGCGGCCTGGGCGGCGCCGGTGGTGAACCACTTGCGTCCGGAGACGACCCACTCGTCGCCGTCGAGCACCGCGGTGGTCTGCAGCTGGGTCGGGTCCGAGCTCGCGACCTCGGGCTCGGTCATCCCGAAGCTGGGGTTGATCTCGCCCCTGACCAGGGGAAGCAGGTAGGTCTCGCGCAGCGCTGGGTCCGCATGCCGGTCCAGCATGATCGAGTCCTGCAGGGTCAGGGTGCCGAGAGCGACCTGGCCGAACTCGCTGCGGCCCTGCACCTCGTTGACGAACACGTAGTCGAGGAACGGCATCCCGCCGCCCCCGATCGAGGTGGGGTGACCGAGCGCCCACAGCCCCTGGCTCTTCGCCTCGGCCTGGAGCCCGGCCATCAGCGCCGCGGCATCGGGGCCACCTGCGTAGAGCTGCTGCTCCACCGGCTCGACCCGCTCGGTGATGAACCGGCGCACCCGGTCGCGGACCGGTCGTACGTGGTCGGGGACCTCGAAGCTCATCAGCGCACCACTCCCGCGTCCGCCAGCTGCGACCACTCGGCGTCGTCGACGCCCGCAAGCTCGGCCAGCAGCTGTCGGCTGTGCTCGCCGATGCGCGGTCCGGAGGCACGTACGCCGCCCGGGGTGCGGGAGAACTTGGGGACCACGCCGGCCGCGGGCACCTCTCCCCCGGCCGCCGTCGCCAGCCGGAGGACCATGTCGCGAGCTCGGTAATGGGGGTCGGCCAGCATGTCGGGGGCCGTGTAGACCCGGCCGGCGGGAACACCGTGCTCCTCGAGGAGCGCGAGCAGCGCCTCGGCGTCGAGTCCGGTGGTCCAGGCGCCGATCAGATCGTCGAGCTCGACCATGTTCGCGCCGCGCGCGGCATGGCTGGCGTAGCGCTCGTCGGTCGCGAGCTCCACCTTGTCCATCGCCTTGCACAGCCGACCGAACACGGTGTCGGCGTTCGCGGCGATCAGCACCTCGCTGCCGTCGCGGGTCGGATAGGCGTTGGACGGCGCGACCCCAGGAAGGACCGAGCCGGTACGCCCTCGAGTGCGGCCACCGAGCTCGTGGTCGGCCATGGTCGACTCCATCAGCGCGGCCACCGCCTCGTAGATGGCGACGTCGACCTCCTGGCCGCGGCCGCTGCGGGCCCGCTCGACCAGGGCGCCCATGGTGCCGATCACGGCGAACATCGCGGCCAGCGAGTCACCGAGGCTGATCCCGGCCCGCGACGGTGCACGGTCCGGCTCGCCGGTGGTGTGGCGGATGCCGCCCATCGCCTCGCCGATGCTGCCGAAGCCGGCGTCGGCCGCACGGGGGCCGGTCTGGCCGAAGCCGGAGACGTGGACGACGACCAGCTTGGGGTTGACCTCGGCCAGGCTCTCGTAGTCGAGGCCCCAGCGCGCCAGCGTGCCCGGTCGGAAGTTCTCCAGCACGACGTCGACCTCGGCAGCGATCCGGCGGACCAGGGCGCGACCCTCGTCGGTGCGCAGGTCGATCGCCACGGATGCCTTGTTCCGCGCCAGGCTCGGCCACCACAGGCTCTCGCCCTCGTGGACGACCCCCCAGGTGCGCATCGGGTCGCCGCCGACGGGCGCCTCGACCTTCACCACCTCGGCGCCGTAGTCACCGAGGAGCTGTCCGGCGAAAGGGCCGGCGATGAAGCTGCCGAGCTCGAGGACACGAATCCCGGCGAGAGGGCCGGCACCGTGGCGTGCGTCACTTGTCATGACGACGATTGTGCACAATCACCGTCGCAAAAGCCAGATCTATCGAAGTTTTTGCTCTGATTGCATACTATTGAGCCGAAAGCGAGGTAGCCATGACCACCACGACATCTCCCGCCGAGGACCTGCTCCCGGGCCTGCAGGCGGTCCTCGAGACGCGCTACGGCGCGCTTGACGACCTGGTGCCCGTTCGGCTGAGCAGCGGAGCGTCGCGTACGACGTGGCTGCTGCCGGGCGCGGGTTCCCGACCGACGCTGTTCCTCCAGCAGGAGCGCCCCGGCGGTGTCCCGGGCCAGTCCGGGCAGGTGGCGGAGATCGCCGCCATCCGCGCGGCCCGGGCGGCGGGGGTCGCGGCCCCCGTCGTGGTCGCCAGCAGCATCGACGAGGGCGCACCGGCGGGCCTCGGCGAGTTCGTCCTGGTCGAGGGGCTCCCCGGCGGTTCGGACCCGGCACCGCTGCTCACCGAGGAGCGCTTCGCCGGCGCGCGCGAGCGGTTCGCGGCGCAGGTCGGCGAGCTGCTGGCCAGGTTGCACACCATCGGGACCGAGCACCTGTCAGGAGTTCCCGCGACCGATCCGCTCGAGTTCTACCGCGACCTGCTGGACGAGCTCGGCGAGCCGCATCCCGCGCTGGAGGTGGCGCTCGCGTGGCTGGTCGCGCACCGACCCGCACCGGTGGCGACGCCGGCGCTCGTGCACGGCGACTTCCGGGTCGGCAACCTGATGTACGACGAGACCGGGCTCTGCGGCGTACTCGACTGGGAGATCACGCACGTCGGCGACCCGGCGGAGGACCTCGGCTGGCTGTGCGTACCGTCCTGGCGCTTCGGCGGGCCGGGCCGCGCGGGCGGGGTCGCGTCGGTGGCCGAGGTGCTCGGGTCCTATCGCGCGGCCGGCGGCCGATCCGAGGTGACCGCGGAGAGGGTCCGCTGGTGGGAGGTCTTCGGCACCTTCAAGTGGGCCGTCATCTGCATCATGCAGGCGGCCGCCCACCGCAACGGATCAGAGCGCTCCGTCGAGCTGGCGGTGCTCGGCCGCCGGACCGCCTCGGTCGAACGCGACCTTCTCGACCTGATCTGCGCCCCCGATCCGTTGCCCTTCGACGAGGAGATCCCGGAGGGCACCGCCGGACCCCACGACGCGCCCGACGCCGCCGGCCTGCTCGAGGCCGTCCGCGAGCACCTGGCCGAGGCAGTCCTTCCCGAGCTCACCGGCCGCACCGGCTACCTCACCCGGGTGTCGCTGCGCGCCCTGGCCATCACCGAGCGCGAGCTCCGGCTCGGCGCGCTGCTCGCCGCCCGTCACCGCGACCGCCTCGCCGCCGCGGGCAGCGCCGACGACGCCACCCTCGCGCGCGCCATCCGCACGGGCGAGCTGGGCTACGACCGGGCGCTGGAGCTGGTCGTCGAGCTGGTCGCCGACAAGCTGCGGGTCAGCGATCCACGACGCCTGTCGTCCGGCAACGTGGCATGGGAGTGAAAGGCGTGGAGATGTGCGGACGGCATACACTCGCCCGATGAGCGTGGCAGGAGAGGCCCCCGGCAAGGTCAACGCGCTGCTCGCCTACGAGGGCATCCGCCGCAAGATCATGGAGGGCGAGTACCAGCCCGCTCAGCGGCTGATCGAGCAGCGCATCGCCGTCGAGCTGGGGCTGTCGCGTACGCCCGTCCGCGAGGCCATGCGCCGGCTCGAGGCCGAGGGCCTGGTCCGCAGCGAGCCCAACCGCGGCGCGATGGTTCGCTCGGTCACCGTCGACGAGATCCACGACATCTACGGCCTGCGCGCCCAGCTCGAGTCGTACGGCGCCGGGCTCGCCGCCCAGCGCGCGCAGGACTCCGATCTGGAGAAGATCGACGCCGGGATCGAGCGGTTCGGGTCGGCCATCGCGGTCATGCACACCGACGAGCTCGCCTCGGTCCGCGAGGTCCACGACGCCAACGAGCAGATCCACGCGGCGGTCGTGGCGAGCGCCCGGCACCGGCGGCTCGGAACCCTCCTGGCCCGCACGGTCGACGTACCCCTGATCTTCCAGTCGTTCCGCCGGTTCGACCACGATCAGGCGGCGCGCTCGGACCTGTTCCACCGGATGATCCGCGACGCGATCGCGCGGCGCGACGCCGACCGCGCCGCGAACCTGATGACCGAGCACATCCTCCAGGGCCGCGACGTGCTCCTCGAGAGCCTCGAGACCCGTGACGACGGCAGCGTCGACCTCTTCCGTACGTCGGGATCCGCCTGACCTGCGAAGAAGCTCAGTCAGTGGCGTCGAAGGATCCGTGGCGTCCGGCTCCGTCGGCGAACCGGGTCGCGCCGGCGACGGTGTCGGTGGTGACCGAGACGACCCCGTGGCGATACTCCGCGACCAAGGCATCCACCTCGCCGAGACCCTCCTGCTCCAGCACGGAGAGCCGGTCGTGCCGCATGCAGGTCTGCGGGAACGCCGCGAGCTGTCGCGCCAGTTCCTGCGCCGCCGCGAGGGCCTGACCGGCTGGGACGACCCGGTTGGCCAGTCCCATCCGCAGGGCCTCCTCGGCGCCGACGGGACGACCGGTGAGGATCAGGTCCATCGCGTTGCTCGTGCCGATCAGCCGAGGCAGGCGGACGGTGCCGCCGTCGATGAGCGGTACGCCCCAGCGTCGACAGAACACACCGAAGACCGCGTCCTCCTCCATCACGCGCAGGTCGGCCCAGATCGCCAGCTCCAGGCCGCCGGCGACGGCGTGACCGGCGACCGCGGCGATGACGGGCTTGCCCAACCGCATCCGGGTCGGACCCATCGGACCGTCGCCGTCGGGCTCGAACCGGTTGGGGTCCCCACCTGCGACCGCCTTCAGGTCGGCCCCGGCGCAGAAGGTGCCGCCCTCACCGTGCAGCACCGCCACGGCGGCGTCGGGATCGGCGTCGAACTCCTCGAACGCGGCCACCAGGGCCTCCGCCGTCGCCCGATCGACGGCGTTGCGTACGTCCGGCCGGTTGATCCCGATCGTCGTGACCGGGCCGTCCTTGGTGACGTCGACGGTCATGCCGGAAGCGCCCGCTCGAGGATCGCGGTGACGTCGCCGCGTGGCGACAGCGTGCCGAACGCGCCTCCCCAGTCCCGGCCGAGGCGCGAGGAGCAGAACGCATCGGCGACCGGAGCCGGCGCGTGCCGGAGGACCTGCGAGCCCTGGAAGACCAGCGCCAACTGCTCCACGATCCGCCGGGCCCGGAACTCGAGGTCGTCGAAGGAGGTGAACTCCTTCTTCAGTCGGTCCAGCGCGGCGTCGTACCTGGCGTCGGCGCCGGTGGCGAGCTCCGCCTCCGCCAGGAACGCGTCCAAGGTGTGCGGCTCCTTCGCCAGCGCTCGCAGCGCGTCGAGCGCCGCCACGTTGCCCGATCCCTCCCAGATCGAGAGGAGCGGCATCTCGCGATAGATGCGGGCGACGTCGAAGTCCTCGATGTAGCCGTTGCCACCCAGGCACTCCAGGGCCTCGTTGACCATGAACGGCGCCCGCTTGCAGACGTAGTACTTGGTGACCGCGAGCGCGATCCGGCGCAGCGCGGCCTCGGACTCGTCCCCGCGGATCGCCCGATCGTTGGCGCCTGCCAGGCGCAGCATCGCCGTCGTCGCCGCCTCGGACTCGACCTGCAGGTCGGCGAGCACGTTGCGCATCGCCGGCTGCTCGATCAGCGGCTTGCCGAAGGCCGAGCGATGCCGGGCGTGGTGTGCCGCCATGGTCAGCGCGGTGCGCATTCCGGCCGAGGAGCCGATCACGCAGTCGAGGCGGGTCATGTTGACCATCTCGACGATGGTGCGGACCCCGCGGCCCTCCTCGCCGACGAGCCAGCCGGTCGCCGCGTCGTACTCGATCTCGGAGGAGGCGTTCGACCTGTTGCCGAGTTTGTCCTTGAGCCGCATGAAGCGCATCGCGTTGCGCTCGCCACCGGGCAGGACGCGCGGCACGAGGAAGCAGGAGACGCCTTCTGGGGTCTGGGCCAGGGTGAGGAACAGGTCGCTCATCGGGGCGCTGGTGAACCACTTGTGGCCGCGCAGGACGTAGCTGCCGTCGGGCTGCTCGGTCGCCGTGGTCGTGTTGGCGCGTACGTCGGAGCCGCCCTGCTTCTCGGTCATCGACATCCCCGCGATCAGACCACGCTTGGTCTCGGGGTCGCGCAGTCCGAAGTCGTACTCCCGGTTGGTCAGCAGCGGCTCGAACCGGGCGGCGAGCTCCGGGTTGGTCCGCAGCGCGGGGACGACCGCGTAGGTCATCGAGATCGGGCAGCCGTGGCCCGCGTCGACGTTCCAGGCGTAGAACTTCGCGGCGCGCGCGACGTGGGCGCCGGGACGGTCGTCGGCCCAGGGAGCAGCATGGAGACCGTGCTCCACCGCGACGCCCATCAGCTGGTGGTACGCCGGGACGTACTCGACCTCGTCGACCCGATGACCGTAGCGATCATGGGTGTGTAGACGCGGGGGCACCCGCTCGGCGAGGCGGCCCCACTCCTGCGCCTCCGCCGTGCCGGCGAGACGGCCCAGCTCATCGATCTCCGGAAGCGCCCATGCGGCGCCCTCCCGCTCGAGGCCTTCCCGCAGGACCGGGTCACCGGCCGTGTTGTGACCCACCAACGGCGGGACCTGGTTGGTGACCACGTGGGTGGGGTGGGTCTCGTGCGTGCTGGTCATGATCACGATGTTACATAATTCCAAACAGTCGTGTCTATGAATGTTGCATGAGAGGATGCCCAGGTGGTTACCGTGCGCGATGAACTGGCTCCGCTCTCCGCTCGCTCCACCATCCTGAGCCTGATGCTCGGCGCGCATCCGAACCCGCTGACCCCCGCCGACCTCGCCCGCGCCGGCCAGTTCTTCGGCATCGCGCCGGCGACCGTGCGGGTGGCGGCCACTCGCGCGGTCAATGACGGAGATCTGGTCCGGAGCGGGGCCGGCTACCGGCTCGGTGAGCGCCTCGTCCAGCGCCAGGCTCATCAGGACGAGGCGGTGCACACGGCGGACAAGCCGTGGGACGGCTCCTGGGAGATGGCCATCGTGGTCACCACCGGTCGGCCGGGCCCCGAACGCGCCGTACTGCGCGATGCCCTGAAGGCGCACCGGCTCGCCGAGCTTCGCGAAGGGGTCTGGACCCGGCCGGCCAACCTCCAGCGTCCGCGCTTCTCGGATCCGGTCCTGCAGGACTTCGACGCAGTCCCGGGACAGGACCCGGCCGAGCTCGCCGCCTATCTGTGGGACCTCGCCGGCTGGACGCGCGAGGCCGAGCACCTGCTCGAGCGGCTGACCTCGACGCCCGAGCCCGCACTCCGGCTCGCCACCGCCGCCGCGATCGTGCGCCACCTCAGCGACGACCCGCTCCTCCCCGTCGAGCTCCGCCCTGCGGACTGGCCGGCAGCCAACCTGCGAGAGACATACGGCGCCTACCAGCGTGAGCTGAGCGAGCTCGCCGCGCTTCCCCACTGAGCATCGCGGGAGCGGCTAGAGCCTGCAAAGACGCGTGCCCGAGGTTGTCCATATGTCTCTTATTTGGCGACAAACAGCCATCCATGCACGCTGGCCTTCTCGAAGGGGCCGAAGTCACCTGACTTGTCGACGAGGATAACAACTCGCGCACAACGGACCCGTGGAGCGATTTGAAGTGGGGAGGCCCGTCTCAACGGCGTTGAACGGATGTCTCGACCCCAGCTTTGAACCAGGCTCGCGGGCAAGCCCGTCAGCGATCTCATCTGGCACCGTCACCGCCGAGCCGAAGCACGGGCTTCACCACCGGGAACTCCCATCGATGGATCGGCCGCTAGCAGGTCTGGAGCACAAACCTGAACAGCACCGACGAGACTTCTCCGGCAACCGCTCACAACTCGTCAGCCGGCCGTGCCACTGGCAGCTCAGCAGCAGAAATCCTCAGGACCTCAGCCAAGACCTGAACGGTGAAGTAACCCGGCTCGACCGTCCGTTTGCTCTCCAACGCCCGGACGGTGCCGACGGAGATTCCGGCGCGCGTCGCCAACTCCTGCTGACTCATCCGGCGTTCTTGGCGCGCCCTCCGAATGATCTCTGCCAACCTCCCCGCCTCGTCTGCATAGCGGCTCTCGCTTCGCTTAGGACGGTTCGGCACTCCGCAAGAGTACTATATAAGTAGCGCTATTAAAGTAGCGATCGTTCCCTCCAAGCGGTACAGTTCCCACATGGCCGGACGTCACCTCAAGGCGCTACTTCTTGCACACCGAGACCGTGACGACCTCGCGTTCAGGCGGGCTGCGACCGCGTTGATCGAAGAGGAAGAGGCGAAGCGGCATACAGCCCTCGCACGAGACCTGCGCCGACTGATGGCATCTGGCGGCGGGGCAGGAACGATGAGCTTCTCAGACATCGACGTCCCCCTCCCCGAACCCCCGAAGGACCGTGACAGCGCGCTGCCGCTGGCCGACATGCATATGTCGGATCGCCAACTGGATGACCTCACGCTTGATCCCGAGCTCAAACTCCAGCTTTCCCAGTTGCTGACCGAAGTGAGCAACTGGGAAACCCTGGACACACTCGGCATACCACGACGAAATCGTGTTCTGCTGTATGGGCCACCCGGATGCGGCAAGACCAGCATCGCCGAGGCGATGGCCAGCGAATTGGGCCGCGTACTCGTCACCATCCGGGTTGAGTCAGTGATCTCGAGCTTCCTCGGCGAGACCGCATCGAACCTCAGACGACTTTTCGAGTTCGCATCCGAGGGACCCTATGTCGTCCTATTCGACGAGTTCGACAGCCTCGCGAAGGACAGGGATGACCCATCCGACCACGGCGAGTTGCGCCGCATCGTGAATGCCGTCCTGCAACTCATCGACCGCTACCAAGGTCCATCCATGATCATAGCCGCCACCAATCACGGCGAGGTCTTGGACAACGCCATGTGGCGGCGCTTCGATGAAGTCCTTGAGGTCGCGCCGCCGACGACCGAACAGCGCTACGAGCTTCTAGCCAGATCGCTGAGCGGAAGATCAGTGCGGGCCCTGGACCTCGCGGACGCAGTGACGTCACTCGATGGCCTGCCCCATGCCGCAGTAGAGCGCACGGTACATACTGCCTTGCGAACCGCGGTGGCCGCAGGTCGCATGTCCGTTTCACAAGCAGACCTGACGGCAGCAGTCGCCGCAGTAACGTCACGACGCTGGGCCTAGGGCTCTTGACGCGCTCACGTTAACCCGCCGAATCAACACCGCATGTCGGCACGATCTGGTGAAGTAGGCCCATGGCCGACCACCTGCGCTTAACGACCGGAGTAGAACTCAGCACATCCCGAGCGCGCGGAAACCCGATCGGAGCACCCAACGTGAACCGGATCGGCCGCTCAAGGTTGCTGACTACCGCTCTCTCTAACCTTGAAAGTCAACTTCCCGCAGATCTCGAGGTTGACGACGAGGACGCACGCGCCGTTCTGAAGTTTCGTGCCGGCAGCAGGATCAGCACCGGTCCGCTCTCGCGACTACGGTTTGTCCCTCTTGGCGAGGACGAAGAATGGACCTACTACGTTCTGTCATCACGTGAGTCACGGCTCGCACTCCAAGCGCTGATCGCTGAGTACGGCAACTTGCCAGATGGCGCAGAGACGGACGTCGACTGGGACCACCCGAAGTCTTGGGCCGGTCTTCTCGACAACCTCGAAGGGGTTGAACTCTACGGCCGTGAGGACCGCGCCGACGTAAGCTTGGCTGACCTAGCGTTTGATCCAACTACGGTCGTCGATGTACTCCTCTGGCCATCCGGCCGCCAAGCAACAACCGATCAGCGGATCGCCTCTGTTCGGGCATTGCTGGACGGACACCCCACGGGGGCCAACGGAGACGGCGTGCTCGCTATAGATCCACGTCCCGACCGAACCGTGGTGAGGGTCTCAGTAGACGAAGGCTCTCTGGAAAAGTTGCTCGACCACGCCGACGTCGAGCGAGTTCGTGCACCCCTTCAGGCGGCCATCAGCCAAGAACAGCTGACAAGGTTCACGGCACCCGCACGACTACCCGAAGCCGCCGACACCGCGATCGGACTCGTCGACGGCGTCGTCGTCACGACCAATCCGATGATCGAACCGTACGTAATTGCCACCAGCTCGTTCCCGACGGGCCACGTCTTCACTGGTGCGGACGACCACGGCACCTATGTCGGCGGGTGTGCAATCTGGGGCGATCTCGATGTCGCAATTGCCCGCGACCTACCTGAACCGTTCCCCATCGTCAGTGCCCGGGTCCTCGAACCCCGCCCAGGCCCCTCAGGCGACATGCGGGTACAGGTCGTAGGCATCGCCCACCAGACAATCGAAGAAGCCATTCGCTGGCTTGTCGTTGAGCACGGCGTACGCGTCATCTGCATGTCGATCGCTCACCCCGAACCAGCCAAGACTGCGCTGCGGAACGAACTCACGCTGACGGTCGACCAGCTCGCCCGCGAACTGGACGTCGTGATCGTCGTGGCCGCCGGCAATCGCACCATCGAGCCCGCGACGGGCTGGCTCGGCGGGTACCCGAGCTATGTCTACGACTCTGACGCCGGGGTTGCGTCACCCGGCGACGGCGCCATCATGGTCACAGTTGGGTCCATCGCGAAGCGGTCAACGGCGGCCGATCGCTATGGTGATCCTCGGATCGGAATCGCCGGCGCCAACGACCCCTCACCATTCACCCGAACGGGCCCCGTGCGGGGGCGTGGAGCCACAGGGTCGATGAAGCCAGAGTTCGCAGATCACGGAGGAAACTGGGCGATTGATCCGAAGAACCACTGGCTCGACCCGCTAAACCCCGGCACGAGTTCTGTCGTCACGATTCCGCCTAGGTCCGGCCGAATCGTCGGCCCTAACAACGGAACGAGCTTCGCCGCTCCGAAAGTGGCTCGCGAGATTGCTCGCATCGGAGAGCGTTACCCAGACGCCAGTGCGAACCTTCTGCGCGCCCTCGCTGCTCTATCTGCGACGACGGTCGCCAACGGCCGCGGTGCCGTGCTCGACAGGAGGGTCGCAGCGTACGGTCAGCCCGACGCCGACCGCGTCCTAGAAAGCACCGCTCAGCGCGTTTTTCTGACGTTCGAGGGCGACACGAACACCGGACGTATCACCCTTCACCGCCTCCCGATTCCACCAGCGTTCGCCGACGGGAGAAGCCGCAAGGTCTTCCGGGTGGCTCTGGCCTTCGACCCTCCAGTTCGACGTCAGCGACGCGAGTACATCGCAGGCAGCATGAGCGTGGAGCTTGTCCGGGGCATTTCGTTCGAGCGCGTTCAGGAAATCTATTCACGTCAGCCCACGAGGGCCCAAGTGGATGCCGACCCCAAATTGACGCGAATGGAGCTTCCCGACAGCGACAACCGGCCTCCTCTAACGCCTGGCACATCGGCGCTCTCGTCTAACACGATGATCCGGCGAGACTTCGTCGATGGCGCCTGGGACCCGGACCACAACGACTATGTACTGGTTGTTCGACACGACCAAAGTCCATGGTCAGAGAGCCAGCGCAGGGCATACGACACTCAGAGTTACGCGCTCGCGGTCGAGATCGCCGACGAGACCCGAACCGACATTGATCTCTACTCGTTGATTCGTGCCCGCCTAAGCCAGCGGATCCGGGTCGGCCGCCGCTGATAGCCCGCAATTCCGGCCGGATTCATAAGAGACTGTTGGGGACCAGACGCAAGATTTCAGCACGCCACCCATTCTGACCTGCTCAGACGCGTCAGATCAGAAGTACCAGGGCTAGTGCGACCAGTCCGGCTCGCGCTTCTCCAGGAACTGGTCGCCGCCCTCCTGGGCATCGTCGGCCACGTAGGCCAAGCGGGGTTCTCACCAGCGAACATCTGCTGGCCGACGAGACATTCATCGAGGATGCTGAATGCGTACTTCAACATCCTCCGGGTTCCGCGAGCGGTCAGTGGTCAGGGCCGGCCCTGCGAGTCACCTGATCGTCGACGGGTCCCGGCATCGGACCGCCGCGCAGGGGGAGCTGGGTCGCGGCGCGCTGCTCGTTGTCACGCAACCGCCCCTCGTAGTGGCTGAAGAACACCTTGGCGACCAGGTCGCGGCGGCTGCGTACGCCTGTCTTCTCGAACACGTGCTTGAGGTGCTGCTGGACCGTGTGCGGCGAGATGACCAGTGCCTGGGCGATCTCGACCGTCGACAGTCCCTTCAGCACGAGCTGGGTGAGCTCCTTCTCGCGGTCCGTCATTCCGTACGCAGACATCAGGAGTGTTGCGATCCGCGCGGGATGAGCGGGCTCGACGATGACCGCCACCTGTGGGTCCGGTCGCGTCGCGAGAACGGCGCCGTGCAGCACGATCCAGGTGCCCGACTCGCTGAGGACGCGCGAGGTCGCCACCTCACCCGACTCTCCCGGCGAGTCGACCGAGCGCAGCGCTCGCGCCGCGACAGCGGCCACCGCGACCGGCACGGCCCCCGACGCGGGACGAGGGAGATCCGCGAGCCATCGCTCGACGCCTTCGGTGGCCGAGTCGATGCCCAGCGCCGAGTTCAGTACGACCAGGCCAGGAGCCCCGGAGGAGTCGGGGTCGGAGGCCTCACCCAGCAGGAGCGCGTTGCGCGCCGCCTCCGCCAGGCTGGGCGCGATCGCCTTGAGGAACGCCTTGTCGGCGGCGCCGAACATCGGCCGGTCAGGCTCGCGGTAGAGAGCCAGCGAACCCCAGACGACGCCGGCGCGGGTCCGCAACGAGGCGATGATCTCCTGGTCGCCGCCGAGCTCCATGTTCGCCTTCCACCGCGGCGTCCCCGACGGGTCGCCGTCGGTGATCTCGTAGAGCGTCGAGACGCCTTGGTCCGACTTGGCGACGTCGCTGAGCTTGTGCACCCCGTCGGCGCGGTACTCGTTGTCGAGGAAGTCGGCCGGGAGCACCGGCAGCAGCTCGTCGAAGTGGCTGGTGATCAGCAGCGACGCGGGATCGAGCGTGTAGAAGCACGGCGCCCAGTAGTGCGGGATCGCGTCGGCGATCGGCTCGCGACACTCCCGCCACAGCGTGACCAGATCGAGCCCCTGCCTGCTCAGGCGCTCGATCCTGTCCTGCGACCGCTGACGGGTGCGCTGGTCCACCTGATCGAAACTACTCCCCGCACGGGGTCACCTGAATGCCAGATTGCTGGTATATCCCGTCGCCACATCGGTGCCTAGCGTCGACAGCATGGACATTCACAAGCTCTCGCACGACGTCAGCCAGCTGGCCGACTGTGCGCTGGTTCCCGGGCTGGGATATCTGCCCGTGAACGCCTTCGTGCTGCATGCGCAGGAGCCGGTCGTGGTCGACACCGGGCTCAGCACTCCCGACAAGCACTTTCTGGACGACCTCGCCGCGGTCATCGACCCCGCCGAGGTGCGGTGGGTCTGGATCACCCACCCCGACCGCGACCACACCGGAGGGGTCCGGGCGTTGCTCGACGCGGTTCCGAACGCGCGCCTGATCACCACCTTCGGCGGCGTCGGAATCCTCGGCTGCGAGTGGGAGGTCCCGCTCGAGCGGGTCTACCTGCTCAACCCGGGCCAGGCGCTCGAGGTGGGCGACCGGACCATCCGAGCCTTCCGCCCGCCCCTGTTCGACAGCCCGGTCACGACCGGATTCGTCGACGAGAGCACCGGCGCGATCTTCACCTCCGACTGCTTCGGCTCACCGGTGCCGACCGCCGAGCTGGCCACGTGCGCGGACGTACGCGAGGTCGGGGACGTACGCGAGGGGCAGCTGCTCTGGGCGACGATGGACAGTCCGTGGGTGGCCAACGTCGACGAGGCTCGCTACCGCCGGACGATCGAGCCGCTCCGATCGCCCGAACCGTCCGCCATCTTCAGCACCCACCTACCTCCCGTGCTGGCGCAGACGGACACCATGTTCGACACCATCAGCCAGGCGCCCCAGGCACCGTCGTTCGCCATGCCCGACCAGCGGGCTCTCGAGGAGCTCCTCGCGACCTTTGCCCCGGTGGTGCCGTCATGAAGCTCGCGATGTTCGGGGGCAGCGGGTTCGTCGGTGCCCCGGCGCTCGCCTTGGCTGCCGAGCGCGGACACGACGTCCGAGCGCTGATGAGGTCCTCGAACCGGGACACTCCCGCGGGCGTCGACGTCGTGACGGGCGACGTACTCGACCCCGAGGCGGCTGCGCGAACGGTGGCAGGCTGCGAAGCCGTCGTGTCGACCCTCGGCGGGTGGGGTGACAACGATTCGATCGACCTCGGCGCCCGTCACGTGCTTGCTGCCATGCGCGAGGAGGGGATCACGCGGATCGTCTTCATGGAGGGCTTCAACATCCCCTTCCCCGGAGACCCACGCAACGCCGGCGCGATCCTCATCGACACGGTCGTACGTCTGCGCAGCCCCGGCCACGTTCGGAGCCAGCGGCGCCTGGGACTCATGCTGCAGGCGTGCGTCGACCTCGACTGGACGATGGTGCGAACCCCGATCGTCCGTGCCGGGGCCAGGACCGGTCGGACCGAGGTCGGAACGCTCAGGATGGGTCCACGAGACCATGTGACGACCGGCGATCTGGCCGAAGCGCTGCTGGACGCCGTGCAGGACGGTCGGCACCTGCGCGCCGCTCCCATGCTCCGCTCGGTGTGACCGTGGGCTTTCACGGGGCGAGCGGGAATCACGCGTTCTGTACGACCACGGTCTCCATGTCGGCGGGGTAGGTTGCAGGCGTGTCATCTGCCGGGCGCACCTCAACGTCAGACAAGGAGTCGGAATGGAACTGATGGAAGTCACTGAACGGGCACGGCTGCGTCGCGAGGACGCCGCGGCTCGCCTGCGTGCCCTCGCCGACGCGCTCGCCAGCAACAACGAGGTCGAGTTCGAAAAAGAAGGACTGCGCTTCAAGGTGCGCGTCCCCGACGAGGTCGACTTCAAGCTGGAGGTCGAGATCGGGGACGACGAGCGCGAGGTCGAGATCGAACTGAAGTGGTGACCGGAGGCTCGACGCGGACTACTGCAGCGCCGCGGTCAGCCTCATGACGTTGTCCAGGTAGGCCGCGCCGCGAGACCGTGTCAGCCAGTCCTCGAGGAGCAGCTCCTTGGAGATCGACCGATAGTTGTCCTCGACCTTGCGCATCTCGGCGACGACCTCGGGTCCGAGAAGCATCAACGAGACCTCGTAGTTCAGCACGAACGAACGCATGTCCATATTGCTCGATCCCAGGACCGCGACATCGTCATCGACGCTGAAGAATTTCGAGTGCAGGATCGCGGGCGCCGGATACAGGTAGATCCGCACCCCCGCGCGCAGCAGCGCCTCGTAGTAGGAGCACTGGGCGTGGTAGACCATGAACTGATCTCCGGCCTCGCTCACGAACAGCTCGACCTCGACTCCCCGCTGCGCGGCCGTGGTGATGGCGTACAGCAGCGACTCGTCCGGCACGAAGTAGGGGCTGGTGATCGAGAGCCGGCGTTGCGCCGAGTACAGCAGGAGCGTGAATGCGCGCAGGTTGTTCTCCGTCGAGAAGCCCGGCCCGCTCGGGATCACCTGGCCCTCGATGTCGCCGGCCGGGGTCGGCACCGTGCCGAGCTCGTCGGTCAGCTTGACCTCCGTCTCGCTGTACCAGTCGGTGCAGAAGAGCAGGTTGAGAGCGCTGACCGCGGGTCCTTCGACGCGGGCCACCAGCTCCGTCCACTCACGGCCCAGCTTGTGGTTCGCGGGCTTGTTGTAGCCGGGCTCGATCAGGTTCTGCGAGCCGGTGAAGGCCACCATCCCGTCGATCACCAGGATCTTGCGGTGGTTGCGCAGGTCCGGGCGGCGCTTGAACGGTGCGATCGGCAGCATCGGGTGCCACTCGATGCCGGATGCGTCCAGCCGGGCAGTGAACTCCTTGTACCCCGGGATGCCCTTGGATCCGAGGTGGTCGAAGAGCAGACGTACCTTCACCCCTCGATCGACGGCCCGCGCCAGCGCCTCGTAGAAGGGGCCGGTCACGTTGTCCCACGCGGTGATGTAGAACTCGACGTGCACCCAGGCGGAGGCCTTGTCGACCTCGGCGGTCATCGCCGCGATGGACTCGGCATAGACCGGGAAGAGGTCGATCTTGTTGCCGGGCGTCACCGGCTGCGCTCCCAGGTTGCGGCTCAGCGTCGCCACCGAACGTACGTACGCCGGTCCGGGGAAGTCTCTCTCGAGTGTGGGCACGTGCGCCGCTCGCTCCGCCACGAGCGCGTTGACCTCGGCCTGCTGTTCGTTACGACGGCGCCCGAGCTTGGTTCGCCCCAGGACGAGGAAGATCACCCACCCGAAGAGCGGCACGACCAGGATCAGGAGCAGCCAGGCCATGCCGCTGGACGGCCGCCGGTTCTTGGGCACCACGCCCAACGCGACGATCTTCAACGCGAGGTCGATCAGGTAGAGGGAAGCGACGATCCATGGGGCCATGGTCGGAAGTCTGGTGCTCGCCCGGCCACGCGTCCTCACCCAAGATGCGTGAAGACCGACGCCGCGGCCGAACCAGGGCGGGGGCTCAGCAGGTTTCCTGGACGTCGGTGATGAGAGTCCGTACGTCGCTGCCAAAAGTGGAAAGCGCGGTCGCCGCGGCACTCAGAGTGGCGGCGGAAGCACTCTCCTTGGCCGCGTCGAGGCTCGCCGCGAGCGCGTCGTAGCTGGCTTGGACGGCGTCGATCTGGCTGGAGAACTCTGTCTTCGCGTCGGACTCGACGTCGGACAGGTCCGCCCCGATGGCCTCGAGTCCGCTCTCCAGGTCGGCCAACGCGCCCGAGGACGTCACGTCGATGTCCCGCACCTCGTCGACCGATGTCTGGAGGTCGTCGACGGAGCTGCACACGGCAGGTTGGTCTTCGCCGCACCCGGTCAGCGGTGTGGCCAACGCCAGCGTCAGGACAACGGCGGGGATGAGCCTCATGGAACCCATCCTTCGCGGGGACGGGTCCACTTTCGTCACACAGAAGACGTGAACATCGTCGACCGGAGCCTCGGGCTCCCCGGCGATCGCGCTTCACCAGATCTACATGATGCGGACCGAACCGTGGTGGGGGTGAATGAGGCGTACGGACGGCGAATCGAAGGGTCGCGGTCGAACTCAGAGCGAGCCGGAAGGACGGGCCGGAGTGCACTACGCCGATCGACTCCACCGCCTGGCCATCAACCAGACGGAGTGGTCCGAAGACCCCACCTACGCGGCTGACGAAGCGTGGCGCGAACCGACGTTGGATGCCCGAACGCTGGCCCTGGTCCGGCTGGCCGCGCTGGTCGCGGTCGGGGGCGAGGTCCCCTCCTACGGTTCGGCTGCGGATGCGGCCGTCGACGCCGGCGCGAGCGCTGCTGAGGTCGTCGACGTGCTGATCGGCGTCCTTCCCGTCATCGGTACAGCACGCGTGGTCGCAGCCGCTCCCCGACTGGCGATGGCACTCGGATACGACACCGACGCGCTCGAGCAGGAACACCCGGCCGGGACAGGAGATCCTCATGAAGCACGCCTCCACCACCGCGCCTAGCGAGCTTCGGCCCCGATCGTTCGCCTGGACATTGTTGCTGGGTGCCGCCGCGCTGACGCTCGCGCTGGCCGGCGTGAGATCCGTCGCGGACATCGTCGGGCCGGTCCTCATGGCCGTGGTCATCACGATCACGTTGCACCCGATCCGCCTGTGGCTGGAACGAGGACGGCTTCCCGGGTGGGCGATCTCGACGCTGATGCTGGCCGCTGCAGTCCTGCTGCTCTCGGTCTTCGCGGTGGCCCTGATGGTCTCGGTCGGGCAGCTGGCCGCTCTGGTGCCCACGTACGCCGACCAGATCGCCGAGGGTGTCGCGAACGTGGGGAACACCTTGCGGGACGCGGGGGTCGAGCAGCAGCAGATCAACGCGGTGGTGAACGCGTTCGACCCGGGTCAGATCATCGACGTGGCCATGTCGGTGCTCGCCGGCACCCTCGGCGTGGCCACCGATCTGTTCTTCCTGATCACGGTGCTGCTGTTCGTGGCCTTCGACACGGACTCGACGCGCCGCAGCCTGAAGACGTTGGGCGACCGGTTCCCCGACCCGGTCGCCGCGCTGGACAACTTCGCCCACGGCACCCGCAACTACATGGGTGTCTCGGCGGGCTTCGGGCTGATCGTCGCGGTCATCGACGGGGTCGCCCTGTACCTGCTGGACGTCCCCGGAGCCTTCGTGTGGGCGGTGCTTGCCTTCGTCACCAACTTCATCCCGAACATCGGCTTCGTCATCGGCGTCATCCCGCCAGCCCTCATCGCCCTGCTCGACGGCGGCGTCGGCCTGATGGTGACCGTCATCATCGTCTATTGCGTCATCAACTTCGTGATCCAATCCATCATCCAGCCTCGGGTGGTGGGCGACTCGGTCGGTCTGTCGGCGACGTTGACGTTCCTCTCGCTGGTGTTCTGGACCTGGGTGATCGGACCGGTCGGCGCGCTGCTCGCCGTCCCGTGCACGCTGCTCACCAAAGCCCTCCTGGTCGAGGCCGACCCGCGCGGCAGGTGGGCCCTGCCTCTGATCTCAGGGAAGCCGGACACCGAACCGGGGCCGGAGCGGGCCGCCCCTGCCGAGCTTCAGCCTGAGGGAACGCCCGAATGAGATCGGCATGGACTCGAACGACGGGACTCCGTCCCCGGAGAGCCAGACCGGCCCGGCCGCCGATCCTGTCCGGGCCCGCGTCGACGCCGTCCTAGGACGTCTGCCGGCCGGGTTGCAACGGCGGCTGGGATGGCTGCTCGACAGGCAGCTGGGACGGATGCTCCTGCGGGCAGTCGCAGGGCTCAGCCGGATCGAGGTGTTCGACCGGTCGATGACCATCGCGGCCCAGTTCTTCACCTCCGTACTCCCGGTACTCATCCTGCTCGCCACCCTGGGTTCGAACGGCGACAGGTTCGCCGACGAGATCGAGATGCCGGAGCAGACCCGGCAGGTACTGGAGGGAGCCGTCGACAGCGGCGGTGCGGCGTTCGGCATCGTCGGCGCCGTCTTCGTGCTCGTCTCGGCCACGAGCCTGTCTCGCGCGCTGGCCCGCGCCTTCGCTGCGATCTGGGCAGTGCCGCGCCCACCGACCAGGCTGAGCTATGCCTGGCGGTGGCTGGCCGTCGTCCTCGTCTTCGCGCTCTCCCTGGTCCTCGTCCGAGCTGCCGGTGAGCCCCTCGGCGCCCTCCCGCCTCGGGAGCTGTGGCCACGGGTGGTCTCGTTCGCCTGGGACGTCGCGGTCGCGGCGTTCATCCCCTGGGCGCTGCTCGCCGGCGCCGTTCGCGCCCGGATGCTGATGCCGGGTGCGCTGCTGTTCGCTCTCCTGATGATCACGGTCCGCCCCGCCACCCAGGCATGGCTCCCCGGGGCACTCGAGGCAAGCGCCGACCGGTACGGATCCATCGGCGTCGCCTTCACCTACCTGACCTGGCTCTACGTTGCCGCCTTCTGCTTCCTCACGACCGCGCTCGTGGGCCAGGTGGTCACGACCGATCCCGGGTTGCTCGGTCGACGCTTACGGGGCGACTGACGACACGGCTGGTCGAGGGCACCCTCAGCCCCGCTGAGCCACGACCCGCCCTTCATCGACCGCACGACGCAGCGCTGCGTAGTCCCGCTCGTTCTGGTCGGCGTAGGCCTCCGCGAACGTCGAGACCGCCCGATCGAACCGATCACCGGAGCCGAGGTAGCTCGCGATGGCGACCGGGTCACCGGAGCGTGCGTGGGCCCTGGCCAGCGTCCACCCACACATCCGGGCGTACCCGGTCATGGCAGTGGGATTCATCGCCTCCACGATCGCCGAACCCTTGCCGTCCCACAGCTGCCGGACGAAGAAGTCTCGCTCGACGCCGTCGAGCCCGCTCGCCCTCACCCAGCCGAGCATCACATCGCTCGCGGACTGCATCAGTCGCTGCCCCTCGACGACCCGCTGACCGTGGCTGGTGTACGCGCTCTTGCCGAGGAAGGGTTCCAGGACGGATGCCGTGGCCTCCTTGGCCTGGAGGAACAGCGGGTCCCGGTCATCGTTACCGATCAGCAGCACGATCCAGGCGCGGGTGCCGACGCTGCCGACCCCGACCACCTTGCGTGCGGCGTCGGTGAAGCGAAACCCCTCGAGGAGGTGCCGATGGTCCCCCTGCAGGGTCCCGCGGTAGATGTGCAGGATGGCGTGGAGCGTGTCTTCGAGCTCATGGAACTCGTTGTCGGGCATCAGCTCCTGGATCCTTGCGATCATCGGAGGATCGTGGATCAGGCGCGGACGTCCGTCCACGATCTCCACGAGCTTCGAGAAGGCCTTCAAGCTGTTCTTCGCCTGGGCCTTGGCCACGTTCTTGCGGAAGCGCTTGAGCTGTTTGCTCTCGACCTGCGAGCTCACCAGAGCGTCCAGCTCGTCCATGTCCAAGCGGGCGTACCACACGTCGAGCTTGCGCATCCGCGCCAGCTCCCGCATCGCCTCTCGGTAGGACGATGCGGCAGCCATGGTGACGGCCCTGCGCGCGGCATCGTCGAACTCACGGTCACGCCCGGCGACCGCAAAGCTCGCCACCATGCGCTTCACGTCCCACTCGAAGGGGCCCGGCAACGTCTCGTCGAAGTCGTTGAGGCCGAAGACCAGGCGCCGGTCCGGTGCGGCGAACGACCCGAAGTTCGACAGGTGCGCGTCGCCGCACAGCTGGACCGTCAGGTCCGTACGCGGCGCACCCGCCAGATCTGCCGCCATCAGGTAGGCGGAACCACGGAAGAACGTGAACGGGTCCACCAGCATCCGGCCGTAGCGGAGCGGCACGAGCTCTTGCACCCGACTGCTCCCCTGCTCCTCGAGGAGGGCGACAGGGTCGGCCCGGTCGGGCGCCGGTCGCCACTCGCCGTGCACCGAACGCGGGACCTCCGCTCGTGCCCGTCGGCCCACCGAAGCCCGCTCCGCCAGGGTGAGGTGGTGGGGCCGAGGTGCCTGGGTCTCGATCGAGCTCATCGCTCCATGTGACCTCACCCGCCCGCCATCGGCATCACGCAGCCTGTGTGACGCGTCGCGGCGCTGCCTCATTGAGCGACGCGTACGACTCCGCGCCCGCGGTCAGCCGGACCCGCCCACGCAGCACGTGCAGCGTTGCCTCCCCCGGAGACTCGTGCTCCGCGACCAACCGGCCGTCAGCGAGCGCAATCAGCGTCTGGCGGCTGGTGGATCAGACGGCGATGACCCTGCGCGCAGCCGCGGCTTTCACGCTACCTCGGTTGTGGACCCTGCACCGCCACACCGTCCAGGGGGCGTGCGGTCAGCGCTGATCCGACGATGGGTCCGCATCGGGCTCATCGCTCGGGTGCAGCGCACCCCCTTCGCCTTCCCAGCGATTCTCCTGCTTGTCCTCAGCAGCCGTGCGTTTCCGGTGCGGCCAGCGCAAGATGTCTCGCACCCGATCCTGGATTCTTCCCATCGACACTCGTCCCATCGATGACATTCGTCGGCAGATTCTTCCGGACAGCACCCCGCAGCGGGGTTGTCACCACTTTAGACGGAAGTGCGGCCGCTAGCCCCTGCCTTCGGCGATCCAGCAAGGTTCCAGGCGTCGGTCTCAACCGTTCACGCGGTCAGTAGTACCAGGGGTAGGGCGACCAGTCGGGCTCGCGCTTCTCCAGGAACTGGTCGCGGCCCTCCTGTGCCTCGTCGGTCATGTAGGCCAGGCGGGTGGTCTCACCGGCGAACATCTGCTGGCCGACGAGGCCGTCGTCGAGGAGGTTGAAGGCGTACTTCAGCATCCGCTGGGCCGTGGGCGACTTGCCGTTGATCTTGCGGCCCCACTCGAGCGCGACATCCTCGAGCTCGGCGTGCGGGACGGCGCGGTTGACGGTGCCCATGCGTACGCCGTCCTCGGCCGAGTACTCCTCGGCGAGGAAGAAGATCTCGCGGGCGAACTTCTGGCCGACCTGGCGGGCGAGGTAGGCGGAGCCGTAGCCGCCGTCGAAGCTCCCGACGTCGGCGTCGGTCTGCTTGAAACGCCCGTGCTCGGCGCTCGCGAGCGTCAGGTCGCAGACCACGTGGAGGGAGTGGCCGCCACCGGCGGTCCAGCCCGGGACGACACAGATGACGACCTTCGGCATGAAGCGGATCAGTCGCTGGCACTCCAGGATGTGCAACCGGGCGAGCTTGGCCTTGTCGATCGGGGTCGGCTCCTCCGCGCCGGTCCGGCCGGCGGCGTACGCCTCGGTCTCCTCGTACTGGTACCCGGCCTTGCCGCGGATGCGCTGGTCACCGCCGGTGCAGAAGGAGTGCTTGCCGTTCTTGGCCGAGGGGCCGTTGCCGGTGAGCAGGACGCAACCGACGTCGGCTGAGGTCCGGGCGTGCTCCAGCACACGGAGGAGCTCGTCGACGGTGTGCGGGCGGAAGGCGTTGAGGACGTCGGGGCGGTCGAAGGCGATGCGTACGGTGCCGTGCTCCTTGGCCCGGTGGTAGGTCAGGTCGGTCAGATCCTCGAAGCCCTTCACCTCGTCCCAGCGGCTCGGGTCGAACGTGTCGGAGACTCCCTCGATGGCGCTCATGGGCCTGAGGTTATCCGCCCCGGTGGCCGCAGGCTTGACCTTGCCCCCCGGGGCAAGGTCTACCGTCGTACGCGTGCAGATCAAGGAGCTCGCGGATCAAGCCGGCGTGACGGTGAAGGCGGTGCGCTACTACGAGTCGCGCGGCCTGCTCGCGCCGCGACGGGCGGGCAACGGATATCGCGACTACGCCGAGGTGGATGTGCAGGTCGTACGGGAGATCCGCGCCCTGCTGTCGCTCGGCCTCACCGCCGAGGAGACGCTGCCGTTCGTCGACTGCCTGCGCGCCGGCAACGACCGTGCCGACGTGTGCCCCGCCTCGCTCGACGCCTATCGGCAGCGCATCGCCGAGATCGACCGGCGAGTCACCGAGCTGACCGCCCTGCGCGGCGAGCTCGCCGGACTGCTGCACGATGCCGAGTCCTATCGACCGAACCCAGAAGGAGACAAGCGATGAGTCAGACCGCCGTGATCGAGGACATCACCGATGCCCAGTTCGTCGAAAACGTACTCATGTCCGAGACGCCCGTGCTCGTGGAGATCTGGGCCGAATGGTGCCCGCCCTGCCGGCAGCTCGCACCGATCCTCGAGAAGATCGCCGCCGAGCGGGCCGGGACCCTGCGGGTGGTGAAGCTCAACCAGGACGAGAACCCGGCCACCTCCGCCGACTACCGGGTCATGGCGGTGCCGACGATGCTCCTCTTCCGGGGTGGGAGGCCTGTGCTCCAGATGGTCGGCGCGCGGCCGAAATCGCATCTCGACCGCGAGATCGACAAGGCCCTCGCCTGATTCGGCCGGCTCGGAATACTCGGAATAGTCGTCGCCTCGTGGTGTTGTAGTGGGCATGACCGAACTGCAAGGTGAATATGTCCCGAGCACGGCCGGCTGGGTGCGCGAGCAGGTTGCCGCGTTCGAAGCCTCCAACGGCGCCGAAGGCAACGTCCTCGAGCGCGACGGCAAGCCGATCATCCTGATCACCAACCGCGGCGCGAAGACCGGCGCGATCCGCAAGACCCCGCTGATGCGCGTCGAGCGCGACGGCCGTTACCTCGCGGTCGCCTCGCTGGGCGGCAGCGACAAGAACCCCGCCTGGGTGGCCAACTTCCGGGCGTACCCGGATGTCGCCCTCCAGGACGGCGACACCAAGAAGGCGTACGTCGTCCGCGAGCTCTCCGGGTCCGAGCGCGACGAGTGGTGGGACTACGCCGTGAAGACCTGGCCGACGTACGGCGAATACCAGCCCAACACGTCCCGGATCTTCCCGCTCTTCCTGCTGGAGCCGGCCGACAAATAGGTCACCAATTGACCGGTGTGTAACCGGGACAGTGCCACGACTGTCGGTTCACGACGCTAGGGTCTATGGCCATGCCGTTCCTGCTACGCGTCGAGCTGCCCGATGTCCCGGGTTCACTCGGTCGCCTCGCCTCTGCCATCGGTGAAGCCGGTGGCGACATCGAGGCGATCGAGATCGTCGAGAAGAACAAGGTCGACGGGAGAGCTGTCGACGATGTGCTCCTCGAGACCCAACCGGGAACGATGCCGGACTCCATCGTGTCGGCGTGCAACGAGCTCGACGGCGTGCACGTCGTCTGGATCTCCCGCTACGCCGCCGGCGGCAACCTCTTCCTCGACCTCGAGGCCGTCGAGGACCTCACCGAGAACGCCCTCGAGGCGCTCGACCGGCTCGTGGACGTGCTTCCCTTGACCTTCCGTGCCGACTGGGCCATCCGCGTCCACCGCGTCAAGGGCATCAGCCGAGCCACCGACGGCTCGCCCGAGAACGTCCCGTTCATCGAGCTCGACCGCCCCGAGCGGATCGAGGTCGACGGCGAGGACGAGAACATGTTCGCCGGCGCCCGCATCGACGGCAACGAGATCGTGATCATCGGCCGCCGTGGCGGCCCCGACTTCCTCGACTCCGAGCTGGCCCGCCTCGGCCATCTCGCCTCCCTCGCCACCTCGATCGCGCGGTCCTGACGCAGCTCAGTGGCCGAGCCGCTGGCGGAGGCCGGAGGCGCGCTGGGCGCGATGGGTGATCGCGGCGGTGACGGCGTCGGGGGTGCCGACGATGCGTACCCGCTCCTGGGCTCGGGTGACCGCGGTGTAGAAGAGCTCGCGGGTGAGCAGCGGCGAGTCGTCGGGCGGGAGCAGGACGGTGACGGACCTGGCCTGGCTGCCCTGGGACTTGTGGACGGTCATCGCGTGCAGGGTCTCGATGTCGCCGAGGCGTGAGGGCGCGTACGTCGCACCACCCGCGATCGCGACGCGGAGGTCGCCGGCGGCATCCTGATAGGTGACGCCCGTATCGCCGTTGAAGAGCCCCAGGCCGTAGTCGTTGGCGGTGACGAGGACCGGGCGGCCCGGGTACCACTCGTGACCCCAGCCGATGCCGAGCGGCTCGCCGGTGGTCTCGGCGAGGCCGCGCTCGATCTGCCGGTTCCAGTGGGCGACGCCCCAGGGCCCGTCGCGGTGGGCGCAGAGGAGGCGCGACTCGTCGAGCATCCGTACGCAGCGCTCCGCATCACCCGCGAGCGCAGCCTCGTGAAGAGCGGCGGCGTGAGCGACCAGGCCACGCTCGACGCTCGCCATCGCGGGCTCGTCGGCGGGGTCGATGAGCTCGACAGCGTCGTCGCCCGACTTCAGCACGTCGAGCGCCGCGTCGGCGTCGCCGACTCGCAGCGCCTCGGCGAGGGCGCCGATCGCACCGCCGAAGCGATGGGTGGTGCGGAGGGCGGCGACGGCGTCGGGCGAGCGCACGGCGAGCCCTGCGACGAGGTCGGAGAGCACCGCCCCGGCCTCGACGCTGGCGAGCTGATCGGGGTCACCGACGAGGATCAACCGCGCCTCCGGGCGCACCGCCTCGAGGAGCCGGGCCATCATCGTCAAGGACACCATGCTCGTCTCGTCGACGACGATCACGTCATGCGGAAGCCGGTTGGTGCGGTGGTGCTTGAACCGGGTCGAGGAGCCGGGCCGCCAGCCGAGCAGCCGGTGCAGGGTCGACGCGGTCAGTCCGTCGAGCCGGGAACGGTCGGCGGCGGTGAACTGCGGCGCCCGTTGCGCTCCCTCCACCGCCTCCTGCAGCCGCGCGGCCGCTTTGCCGGTCGGCGCGGTCAGCGCGACCCGCAGCGGGACCGAGGACTGCTCGGCGAGCAGCGCCAGCAGCCCGGCCACGGTCGTCGTCTTACCGGTCCCGGGTCCGCCGGTCAGCACCGTCGTCGACTGTCGGGCGGCGGCGAGCGCGGCGGCCCGCTGCTCGGCGTAGCCCTCGCCCGGGAAGAGCCGGGCCGCGCTCGCCTCCAGCAGGGCCTCATCGGCCACAGGTCGCGGTGAGGCCAGGCGGGCGAGCAGGTCGTCGCGTACCTGGCCCTCCTCGCGGTGATAACGGTCGAGGTAGAGCAGGCCGTCCGCGACCTGCACCAGGGACTGCGCGGCCAGGGGGCTGTCGGCGACCGCCTCCAGCCAGCCGGCCTCGCTGGGCCAGGGCAGTGTCTCTTCGGTCTCCCGCAGCGCGGCCAGGTCGACGCAGACCGACCCGTGCCGGACAGCGCGGACCGCCAGCGCCACCGCCAGCCGCACCTCGTCGCGCTCTTCTCCGGCGAGCGCGGCGGCGCGGGTCGCGACATGTACGTCGGCCGCGGTCAGTACGCCCTCGCGGTTGAACGACGCGAGCAGGCCGGTCGCGGACCTGGCCAGGCGTGCGTCGAAGGGGTCCTCGGACTCCCACCGCTCGATCATGAGGCCACTCCATCCGGAAGAGTTCCGTCCAGCAGGTCGGACAGCGCCACCGCCAGGGACGCGGGTGGCCGCCAGGTGAAGACGCCGGTCGGGATGCCGTCGACGACGGGGGTGTCCGGCCCGAGCATGCCGCGCACGTAGAGATAGAGCACGCCGCCGAGATGGGTCTCGGGGTCGTATCCGGGCAGACGCCAGCGCAGGAAGCGGTGCACCACCGCGGAGTAGAGCAGCGCCTGCAGCGGGTAGTGGGAGTGCAACATGGCCTCGGCGAGCTTCGGCTGGGTGTAGTCCATGGCCTCGACGCCCAGGAAGTTGGTCTTGTAGTCCACGACGACGAACCGGCCGCTGGGCAGCCGCAGCACCACGTCCACCGAGCCGGTCAGGTAGCCCCGCAGCGACTGGTCACCCAGCGGCGGAGCCTCGAGCCGGTCGGCGTACGTCACCATCGGGTCGTCCGACGGAAGATGCTCCCGCAGCAGCGGGGCGAGATCACGCAGGCGTACGTCGGGCCCGCCGGCGTTGTCGCCACCGGCCAGCGGGATCTCGAAGTCGAGCTCGCGCAACCGGTCGCGCAGCGGGATCTCGGCCAGCGTCAGCCCGTCGGCCAGCGGGCCGAGCGAGGTCAGGTTGAGCGGCAGGATCGCGGTCGCGAGATCCTCGGCGGAGGCCGGCACCGGCCACCAGCGGAGCTGCTCGCGGGTCCTCGTCAGCAGCTCTTCGCCCAGGTCAGGGGCCTGCGGGTCGGTGTGCTCCAGGACCGCGTGGACCAACGATCCGAAGCCGGCGCCCTTGGGCAGCTCGGCCATCGGCGAGAGCTGCGCCTCCTCCACGGGGGTCTCGACGAGATCGACGTCCTCGGCGATGGGCTCGTCGTCCGTGCCCTCGACCTCCGGCTCCGAGGTCGCCGCGACGCCCTCGTCGACCCGGATGAGCCCCGAGTAGGACGTACGCCGCCACTCCGCGTCCACCTCGCGGGTGAACCGCCTCGCGGCGAGCCTGCCGGGCGGCGCTTCTCGCACCGGCTGCGCTGCAGTCACCGGCACCGCTTCCTCGGCTGTCGGACCGCCGTGGCGCGCGACGTTGCTCAGCAGACTCGCCGCGTCCTCGTCGCTCGGCACAGCGACATTGTCAGGAACCGCCGCTTGGCCAGGACCGCGCCCGAACAGCAGCCGGTGTAGGCCGCCGGTGGCGGTGTTGGCGGTCGGCGCCCACCACGCGACGACCTGGGACTGCGCCCGGGTCAGCGCGACGTACAGATCTCGAAGCTCCTCCCCCAGCTCCTCGGCCTGGTGGCGCGCCAGATGCTGTGCCCACTGCGCACCGGTCCGGGTGACATCGATCGTCCGCTGTCCCTCGGCGTCATGGAAACGGGCGACCTCGGGGTCGCGCACGAAGAAGTCGTAGGCGAAGGGCAGGTAGACGATCGGGTACTGCAGGCCCTTCGACCCGTGCACCGTCACGATCTGCACCGCCGCGGCGTCCGAGTCGAGCCGCCGCGGCCGCTCGGCTGCGGCAGAACGCCGCCGCTCGTCGCGGAACCAGGCCAACAGCGCCGGCAGCCCGAGCGAGTCGCGCACGGAGATGTCGTGGAGCAGCTGCCCCAGATGACGTACGTCGGTGAGCAGCCGGTCCCCGTCGGTGCGCTGCAGGACGCGCGCGGTGAGCCCGCGCTCCTCCGCCGCCTCGATCAGGGCGGCGACACCGCGGCCACGCAGCAGCAGCGCCCAGCCGCGCAGCGTGTCGGCGATGCGCGAGGTCAGCGCCTCGCCGCCCGCGTCGAGCTCGGTCGCGGTGTAGCCGAAGAACACGCTCAGCCCCGCCGCGCGCACCAGCGGCGTCCGGTGGGGCGAATCGAGCGCCTGCAGCAGCGCGAGCCAGTCCTCGCCGGCGGGCGTCAGGAAGACGTCACCGCCGCCGGCCATCACCGCCGGGATGCCGTGCTCCTGCAGCACGCGCTGGACCAGCAGCCCGTGGGAGCGGATCGCGACGATGACCGCGACGTCCCCTGCCTGGACCGGTCGATCGCACCACGTGGCGGCCGAGCCGAGCAGCACGGCGATGTCGCCGGCGAGGTCACGGGCGATGTGGGTGCGCGCGTCGCCGGCGGTGATCATCTTGCCGCGGGTGAGCTTGAAGCCGCCGCGGCCGACCCGGCGGATCCGGAACGGCGACGGATGCGGGGCACCCGCCAGCCGGGAGCCGTCGTGATGCGCCTTCACGTCGTGGACGACGATCTCCGGGGAGCCCAGGGCCGCGCCTCGCAGGACCACCTGGAGCCGCTCGACCAGCGGCTCGTCGCTGCGCCAGTTGGTGTCGAGCGTCGCCTGCGTCTCGGCCGCCCGGGCGGCCGTCAGATAGGTGAAGACGTCACCGCCGCGGAAGGCGTAGATCGCCTGCTTCGGGTCACCGATGAGCACGAGGGTGGCGTGGCCCTCGAAGGCGCGCGACAGCACCTGCCACTGCACCGGGTCGGTGTCCTGGAACTCGTCGACCAGCACGATCCGCCAGCGCTGTCGCATCCGCGCCCGTGCGGGCGCCGACGTGTCCTCCAGCGCGACCGCGAGCCGGGAGAGCAGGTCGTCGTAGGAGAGCACGCCGCGCATCTGCTTGCGCCGGTCGACCTCGTCTCGGACCGCCTCGGCGAACCGCACCCGCGCGCCTGCGACCGGATCCTCGGCCGGTGCCGGGGCCAGCACCGACTGCGGGTCCTCGACTGCGGTGCGCGCCAGCCCCAGCGCGTCGTCGCGGTCGAACGGCGGTCGCTCCCGGGCCTCGCCGAACCACTTCAGGTAGAGGTCGTCGACGACCTCCACGACCAGCTCGTCGAGCGACTCGACCAGCTCGGCGCCGGCATCGGTGTCACCAGCCACGCCCAGCGACCGCAGCACGAGCTGGCAGAACTGGTGGGTGGTCGCGATCGTCGCCCCGTCGAAGGAGGCGAGCGCGTCACGCACGCGCTCGTGGCGCAGCCGGATCTCATCGTCGGACACGTCCAGCAGCAGCTCGAGGTGGGCGTCGAGCGGGGTCGGCCGCTGCCCGGCGACGGCGGCCGCGAAGGCTCGCTCGGCCTCGACCAAGTGGGAGCGCACCCGGTCGCGCAGCTCCTGGGAGGCGGCGCGGCCGAAGGTGATCGCCAGGATCTCGTCGAGAGTCGCCTCACCCTCGACGACGTAACGGGTGACCAGCGCGCCGATCGTGAAGGTCTTCCCGGTGCCTGCCGAGGCCTCGATCAGCGTCGTCCCGGTCGGGAGAGGACCGGTCAGGTCGAATCCGTCCATGCTCACCAGCTCCCCTGCTCGGCCGTGAGCAACGGCGACCAGACCCGCATCGCGAGCGCCCCGAAGCGGGACGTCTCCCCGTCGAACTCGTCGCCGGCCTCAGGCGCGTCATCCAGACCAGGGATCCCGGCCCCCTTGCCCCAAGCCCGCACCTGCTCCACATCGGACTCCTCGCCCTCGAACCGCCCGTCCTTCCACTCCCAGCCGGCCTTGTAGAGCGCGTCGTCGACGCCGGCCTGGGTCCGTCGCTGGCGCGCGTAGGCGAGCGAGGTCTTCAGCGGCAGCGGCAGCGGTGCGGCGAGCCCGCGGTCGCGCAACCGCACCAGGTCACGGAGCACATCGACGGCGGTGTGGTCGAGCGGCCCGAGCTGGGAGAGCCCGAACGGCGTACGCGACCGGGAGTTGCCCGGACGGCCCAGCGTCCAGGCGCTCCAGGCGCGGTCCTCGTCGGAGGCGGCCAGTGCGACCAGCTGCACCCACGACTCGATCCGCTGCTTGGCGCCCAGGCGGGAGTACGTCACCGGAGCGAGCCGATCGCCGTAGACCTGTGGGACGGTGCCGGTCAGGCGCCGACCGTCGCCGAGATCGACCTCGACGTCGACGGCCCGCGCCTGTCCGGTGGAGATGCCCGCCTGCCGCACCCGCAGCGCCTCCGCCGCGATCGGCTTCGCCTTGGTGATCACGTCGGTGAGGATGCGCCAGCCGAGCCACTTCGGAGGCAGTACGCCGCGTCGCCACTCCTGCTGGGTCGCCTGCTCCTCCGACATCCCGGCGAGCAGGTCGTGGAGCAACCGGTCGCCCACCGACCACTGCCCCAGGCCATCGAGCTCGACCGGCAGGCCGTCGGAGAGCGGGTCGTCATCACGCGGCAGCGCCAGGTCCAGCCGGTCGCGGAAGAACGCACGCACCGGCGCGCGGTAAAAGGCCAGCAGCTCCTCGAGCGTCAGGTCTCCGGCGGCGGCCGGCGCCAGCGGGGCGGGCAGGAACTCCGGCGGTTCGACACGGTCCGACACCGCGGCAAGGGCGCCGGCCTCGGCGGCCCTGTCGAAGGAGAAGGAGTGTCCGGCCACCAGCGCCCCGGGCGTCAGGTTGCGCGGGTCGAACGGCTGCAGCGGGTGTCTGGTCGTCACGACCTCCTTGACCGGCCTCCCGTCGGCGGAGACAGCGGTCGCGTCCAACGCGTCCAGCAGCTCGCCGAGCGGCACCGCGGGCGGCCGCGGCTGGCCCGAGTACTCGTTGGCGCCCGTGTAGGTGACCACGAGCGTCTCGGTCGCCGCCAGCAGCGCGTCGAGGAAGAGCTGCCGGTCCTCGCTGCGCAGGTCGCGCTCGCCGGTCTGCGGGTCGCGGGCCAGCAGGTCGTCGCCGTCGGTGATCCCGACCCTGGGGAACACCCCGTCGTCCATGCCGAGCAGGCAGACCACACGATGGGGCACCGAGCGCATCGGCACCAGCGTGGACACGGTCAGCGTGCCGGTGCGGAAGTTGGCACGCGTCGCCCGCCCGGCCAACCGCGCGCCTAGGAGCGCGCGCACGTCCGGGAGTCGCAGCTCGTCGACCTCATGCCCCGCTGCGGCGTCCCGCACCCGGGACAGCTCCCTGGTCACCTGGCCCGACTGCCACTCGTCGTTGGTCGAGACCGACGTCAGCGCGGCGACACCGTCCTCGATCACCTCGAGCCAGTGCTTCAGCGGATGCACGCCAGCCAGCTCGTCGGTCACCTGCTCCAGCCGATCGACGAGCTCGGCGAACTTCCCCGCCAGCTCGACGCTGCCGCTCCCCACGTCGTCCAACGGCAGCGTCGTGTCCAGCCAGGTCGCCGAGTCCTCGGACATGGCCACCCCGGTGAGGATCCGGTCCATCCCGAAGCGCCAGGTGTTGGCGACGTACGTCTCCAGCCCGAAGGGCTCGCGGTGCTCCGCGTCGAAGCCCCACCTGATCCCGGCGTCCTTGGCCCAGTCCTCGAGCTGCTCGAGGGCATCGTCGTTGAGCCCGAACCGGCGCCGCACCGGATCGAGGTGAGCAAGATCGAGTACGTCGCTCACACCCGCCCGCCCGCCGGCCAGGTCGAGCAGTCTGGTGGCCACGTCCAGGAGCGGGTTCGTACGCGTCAGCGACCGGTCCGCCAGCTTCACCCGCAGGCGGTGGGCGGGGTGTCCGTTCTCTCCGGTCATCTCCCCCAGCCCGAACCCGGCCTCGATCAGCGGCGCGAAGGTCTCGATGTCGGGGCACATCACCAGGACGTCCCGCGGCTCCAGCGTCGGGTCCTCCTCGAGCAGCCCCAGCAGCACCTCGCGCAGCACCTCCACCTGCCGCGCCTCGCCGTGGCAGGCATGCACCTGGATCGAACGATCCTCCGGCTCGAGCACCCGTCCGGCTGCTTCTCCGACCGTGTTGCCGCGGATGTCCCCCTGCAGCCACCCGAGCAACCTGCCGTCGGTCGCGAACGCGCCATCGGCGATCGACTCTCCCGAGAACTCGGTCAAGGAGCGCTGCAGCTCCCGGGTATCGCGCCCCAGCGTCGCCAGCAACGGATGCCCGACCGCATCGTGCGAACGGTCCGCCGTCCGCGCGACCGTCCCGTCCAGCCCGGCGAGCGCCGCCCACAGTTCCTCGGAGGGATGCGGCAGCCACAGGTGCACCTCCCGGTGCTCCCCCAGCGCCGCGACCAGCTCGACGTCGGTCGCCGACAGCCGGGTGTGGCCGAACAACGAGACCCGCTCCGGCAGCGCGAACTCCCCCGGCGCCTCCTTCAGCTTTGCGACCGTTGCGGCCTGCCGCTCCACCGGCGACGGCCCGCCGACCAGCCCGGCGACGGCCCGCCACAGCGGCGGCTGCCAGCTGAGGTCGTCGGCGATCTCTGCGCCCAGCCCGTCGGTGTCCCGCCCCGCACTCCAGTCCGCGACCACCGCCGGCCGCTGGTCCGCGTACGCAGCGAACAGTCGCGCCAGCCTCCTTGCCAGCGCCAGCCGCCTTCCCCGCCGACGTACGCCTTCCTCCGTCGCATCCCCGTGCCCCAGATGCAGCGCGAGCGGCCTGGCCCAGGACTCGTCCAGCGCTGCGTCGATCGCCGCCAGCACGGGCCAGGTCAGCGACTCCGGCGCCCAGGGATCCTCATCCCCCGTTCCCTCGATCTCGGCAAACAGCGACCAAGGCGTGCGGAAGTCGACCCCCGCACAGATCCCGTCGGACCGCCCATCCGCTGCCCCGAGCCGATGCGAGAGCCGCTGCGACAACCACCGCTCCACCCCCCGCGCCGGCACCACCACGACCTCTGTCGCGAACGGGTCCCCCAACGGCACCGACAGCTGCTCACCGAGCGAGTCGGCGAGCAGATCGGTCCGCGGTGCGCGGTGCAGATGTACGACCACAGACCGCAACCTATCGGGCCCCACCGACATGAATCCTCAGGGCTCAACACGAGGCCTTGAGCGTGTCCAGTCTCCCGAAGACGGACGCCATCGACGATATTTGGCGCCATGAAGATTCGTCTCGGGATCATCGTGGCCGCGTTGACGCTATCGGCGTGCAGCCTTTCGACTTCGACATCATCCGCTCCCAGCAGGAGTCCGAGCACTGCCGAGTCGTCGGTACCACCCACTCTCGAGCCGGGCGAACCTCCGTACTATCAGCCGCTCTGGACCTTGAACGATCTCGGTTTCAAGATCGATGTGAGCACGCAGTTCGAGATCGTCGGGGACACCGCGCTCATCCGTACCGACCTGCTTCCGGAAGCAGCTGAGGAGCACGCGCCCGACCGCATACCGCCAGGCGAGTACGCCGACAGCCAGTGGTTGGCAGCGGTCGACATACCGACCCGCGAGGTCATCTGGGAGATGCCTGTCGACAGGTTCTTCGCGGTGCTTGAACTCGGCAAGTACCAGGCGATCGTCGATACGTCGGATCCCGCTCTGTATGCCGCCGACGGCAAAGTGGTGGTCGGCTTCCGAGGCCACACCAACGCAACATCGGCCACGCTCACTGGGGTAGCCAGCATCGACCCATCCACCCTGGATGTCAGATGGGCGAAGCCATACAAGCAGGTCGTAGATCGCGAAGGCATCACGGTCAAGCGGCAGTTCGTCGGCGCGCACGACGGCCTCATCATCCAGACAATCGAGGAGTACACCGGTGGCAGCCTCGACGGTGAGCCCAAACGCACGCGGTTCCGCACGACTCAGGCATTCGACGCGTCCACCGGCGAGGTCGCATGGGAGCGCAAGAACCTGTTCGCCGTATCTGTCTCGAACGGAGTCGTCCTAGCCCGTACGCTGCCCGACGACGCCACGGCGGAGAACGGGTCGCCGTTCGCTGCTGTGGACGCGACTACCGGCAAGACGATGTGGCAGACCAAGTGGCGCACGAATCTCTTCGGCGTCTCCACAGCGTGGGTGATGTTCGACCGGGACGACAACGACCCCAGGAAGAACGATCCGAACAAAGGCGTGTACGCGCTCGGGACGGGGGCAAAGAAGGTCGGCTTTGCCAAGAACGAGCGCCCGGCTCTTCCAGCAGGTGGGCGCGGCGTCGACCGAATCTTCCCAGCCGGAGATGGTGTGGTGTGGGACGTCAGTGGCCGTGGCCAGGACAAGATCGGTTGGCTGGCCGACGGGGCCGACGCACCCGTTCGGCAGAACTACGATGCGGCGACTCACCTTCTGTCGCCAGTCGTGGTCAACGACCACCCTTTGACCTACGACTTCTTCGATCCGTGGACCTTTCTCGATGACGCCTCGAACCCGGTCGGGGAGCCCCTACCGTTCGAAACCCGCGAGAACGACGTCGGCCTCTCGGGCAACTATCTCTTCACGACACCGAGGGACACGGACACATTCGACGCGACGATCACGCTCTACAGCCTGATCCAGTAGCCCTCGAGTTCAGCCCTCAAACTTGAACGACGGCATCACCTGGTTGATCAGTTCGTCGATCTGCTCTCGGGTGGCGAACTCGTTGATGAACGTCCAAGCCACGCTGGCCTCAGACTCCCCGATGACAGCGCCATACTCGTCGTACGAGTTGACGTCGTCCTCGCTACGCAGGTGGTAGAAGGTGACCCCGGCGTACTCGACGTCAGGAAGGCGCTTGGCGTTGGGCATGGAGCCTTTGAGGATCTCGAGCGCCGAGGTTGCTAGCTCATTCGTGTTGGCCGACAGAGTCAGGTCAGCGTCAAAGATCCCGGAGCCCGGTGAGTACCCATCGGCGTCCTTCGGCGCGCGAAGAACCATGCTTCCGTCCTCCGGCCGCACGTTCCACCCGGCAGGCGCCGTGAGCCGCGCGCCGTCGACCTCGGCCGTCTCGCCTTCGGACGTCGGGGCAGTCGGAGACCCAGAAGCCGACGTGCTCGCTGGTGCGGACGCAGTCTTAGGCCCGGAGGGCTCGTCCGTTCCACCGCACGAGCAGAGCACACATACAGCCAAAGCCGACACTGCCGTCAGCGCCAAGCGTCGGGTCAGATGCGTCCGAGATCGAGTCATGGCGATGAGGATAGTGGCTCATGGCGGTTGACATTAACCGTGACGATACGCGGGAAGGTGTCTAGACTTTGCCCACCGCTTGAAGACACTCGGGGGAGGCCGACATGACAGGACCAAAGTCCACGGGACTCAATGAGGCCATGGTCACCAGGATCAAGGACGTCCTCATGGAGTCGAAGGACGAGATCTACAAGGTCCATGTGGACAAGCCAGCAGGCAACTCCCTGGGGGGCAGCGCCACCGCCACCCGGCTGGAGAAGTTGATGAACCTCGCCACCGATCGGATCAATTCGACCCTCTCGGAGACCAACGAGGCGCTCGTCAACTTCGTCGACGGCCTCGACGACGCTGTGCGGGCGGTCAAGAACGCAGACACAGACGCGGATCGGGCGTTTCGAAAGATGGACACCGCAGCCGATCTGATCAGCAAGCCGTTCTTCGAGAACCTGATGAAAGACGACCGCCTCAACCTGCCTGATCTCCCGCTGCCGTTCTTCCCAATATCCGGCGAAACGCTGGAAGAGATCGCCTCTCGCTCCGAGTACGGCCAGAACAAGGAGGGCTGACCTATGTCCGCAGTCAAGGGCGGGATGATGGCGATCCTCAAGCAGTATGTCACCACGGCGAACCCCGACGATGTTGAAACCCGTCTAGATGACTGGGCGCAGGCCGGCAGAGCACTGCGACGCACGGCTCAGGATCTCCTCGCTGCAGCCGACAACCTACCGAGTGCGTTCGAAGAGACGTCGCTTACCACTGAGGCTGCGCAGAAGGCGTTCAGAGACTCGGCTAAGAGGCTGAGTCACAAGGCAGACCAGTTGGATGCAGCCGTCAAGGCCTTGAGCTCGGCTCAGAAGACGACCCGCACCGCCATGGAGAAGCACGCCCAACTCGAGCTTTCGCTCCCCGCCAACCATGGTCCGGCGCCTGACCCATCGGACCCGAAGTACGCGCAGAGTGGAACGGGAGTTGACTCCACCCAGGCAGTCCAGAATCAGAAGGCACTTCAGGCAGACCGCGCCGCGCACGCCGCCCGAGAACAGGCGATCGCGGATGCAGAAGCGGCCGCGGCACAGCAGATCCGAGTGGTCGACAACGACAACTACGACGCCGAGCCGCCGGTCCGCGAGATCACCGACGACCCCAACGCGGAGCGCGGTGACGCGCCGACCGCCCCGTCGTCTCCCGGTTCCTACAGCCAGATCGCAGCATCCAAGGCCCGGATGGAGAAGTACAACTCCGGCACCCTCTACCCCGACGGCTGGGGTCACGAGCTGATCGCCCAGGAGAAGGCGAACATCGCGGGCTACGAGGCAGAGAACAAGCCCGAGTGGAACGGCACGCAGTGGATCAACGCGGACGGCACGCCCGCGCCCTCGACGTCGTACGCCATGGTCGAGACTGCTGACGGCCTCGCGCCGATGGCCGGCGGAAGCGGCGGCATGGCCGCGCTGGCGATCGCTGGTGGCGGGGCTCTGCTCAGTGCTGGCGTGGCGAAGGCGCTTGCCAACCGGTTCGCGTCCGGGTCGGCTGCGAAGGCAGCGACACCCAGCGCCACGTCGAGGTCTGCGGCCGCCAGGGGCGGCGCTGCCGGTGCCCGCGCGGGTGCCGGGGCCGGCGCTGGTGCACGCGGGGCCGGCGCACGTGGCGCCGGCGCAGGAGCGGGTGCGCGTGGCGCCGGTGGGCGTGGCGGCCGAGGCGGGCCGACGGGAGCGGGCAGCCGTGGCGGACGCGGTGGAGCCGGCGGGGCCGGCGGCCGCGGCGGCAAGAAGGACGAGAAGAGGAACGGCCAGGACCAGGACTGGCAGGCCGACTACAGCGACGACTGGACCGAGACGGCGAGCGACGTCCTGGATCCCAACGCGGCCCGCGGCTGGACTCCCAACCAGCCCCAGGGCGACGACACCGACAAGAACGGCCGCAAGCCCTCGTAGGAACAGCGCTCGCTGAATCGCCGGTCTCTTCCACGGCCACAACCGTGGAAGAGGCCGGCGGTTCGCATTGTCCGGGTGGCAGTGGCCTCAGCCTGGTTGGATGGTCGCGATGACCACGCTGAGGACGGATCGGCTCTCGATCGAGGGCGCCGAGGACCCGATCGATGGGCCGCTGCCGTTGCTGCACGGGGTGCCCAGGCCGGGGTTCGAACCCGGTGCCGCGCCCTATCCGGACATGGCGACCAACCTCGAGTACGGCCGCCCGAGCACGCTGCTGCCGTACACGGCTCAGGACTCCTACACCCGCCGACGCAAGATGCGTGAGCTGCCGAGCCTGGTGCTGGAGAACGAGCTGCTCTCTGCCACCTTCCTGCCCGGCTACGGTGGGCGGCTGTGGTCGCTGGTGCACCGGCCGTCGGGCCGCGAGCTGCTGCACCGCAACCCGATCTTGCAGCCCGCCAACCTGGCGCTGCGCGACGCCTGGCTGGCCGGCGGGGTCGAGTGGAACCTCGGGGCCACGGGGCACTGGCCACTCACCTGCTCCCCGCTGCACGCCGTGAGCCTGACCGCGTCGGACGGCACCCCGGTCCTGCGGATGTACGAGCTGGAGCGGATGCGGCGGGTCGTGGTCACGATCGACGCCTGGTTGCCCGCCGGATCCCCGGCGCTGCTGGTGCACGTCTCGCTCCACAACCCGGCACCGAACCCGACGCCCGTCTACTGGTGGACGAACATCGCGGTGCCCCAGGGCCCGGACGTACGTGTCGTCGCCCCGGCCGAGCGGGCCTTCCATTTCGACTACGCGGAGCAGCTGAGGCTGATCGACTTCCCGCAGACGGCTGGCGGTGACCAGAGCTATCCGGCGAGGTTCCCGCAGGCGGCCGACTTCTTCATGGACGTCCGGGGCGACGAGCGCCGCTGGATCGCCGCGCTCGACGGCGACGGCCGCGGGCTCGTCCAGACATCCACCGACCGACTCGTCGGCCGCAAGCTCTTCCAGTGGGGCACCGGTGCGGGCGGGCAGCGGTGGCAGGAATGGCTGTCCGGGCCGGACGCTGCCTATATCGAGATCCAGGCCGGCCTGGCACGTACGCAGCTCGAGCACCTCGCGCTGCCCGGCGGCGAGACCTGGGAGTGGGCCGAGGCGTTCGGCCTGCTCGAGGTCGACCCCGAGCGGGCGCACGGCTCGTGGGAATCGGCTCGGGCGGCGGTGAACGAGGCGGTCGAGATACTCGTCCCGAGGGCCGAGCTGGAAGACGCGCTCGGCGAGGCAGGACGCTTCGCACCGCCCGCGGACCTGCTCGCCCGCGGGTCCGGGTGGGGCGCGCTCGAGGTCGCGGCCGGCGCTGTGTCGGCGGACCCGCTGCGTCCGTTCGGGGCCTGCGGCGACGATCAGCAGCCCTGGCTCGATCTGCTGCAGCACGGTCGGCTGCCGGTCAGCGACCCGCCCGCGGCTCCGGTCCTCGGTGCGCACTGGCGCGAGCTGCTGGAGGCCTCGGCCGACGACTGGCATGCGTGGTACCACCTCGGCCTGCTCCTGCTGGCCGACGACGACCGCCGCGGAGCGCGCGAGGTCCTGGAGCGGTCGGTCGCCGACCACCCCAACCCCTGGGCCCTGCGCGCCCTCGCGCACCTCGCAGAACCGGCGGACCCGCCTGCTGCGGACCTCCTGCTCGAGGCCCACCGCCTCCGTCCCGACCTGCGCGAGCTCACTATCGAGCTGCTTCAGGCGCTGATCGCGGCCGATCGACCCGCCGAGGCGCTCGAGGTGATCGCCACTCTCACCGACGCGGACCGTGACCACGGTCGGATCCGACTGTGCACCGCGCAAGCAGCGCTCGCCGTGGGCGACCTCGACCGGGTCCGTCAGCTCCTCGACGCGGGCATCACGGTGGACAACCTCCGCGAGGGCGAGACCGCCCTGGACACGCTCTGGCTCGCCGTCCGTCCCGGCGAGCCGGTACCGCCTGCGTACGACTTCCGGATGTCCTCCGACTGAGGGCCGTCAGGCGACCTTGTTCATCTCACCCGTGTGCTCGATGTCCTCGTCAAGCTGGCGACGAGCAGCGGGGTGGCCGTGGAAGCGGTGGTAGGAGTAGCCCAGGATGGCGAGGGCGATGACGCACGACCCCAACAGCGTGACACCGGTCCAGTCGCCGCCCAGAAGCCAGAAGGACGCCTCGAGGGGCCACCAGTGGGGCGCCGGCGGGTTGATCAGGAAGACGACGCCGACGGCACCGATGGAGAGCGCCCCCAGGGTCGAGGCCACGATGCGCGGCCAGGTCTCGACGCCCTCGGCGACACCGCGCATGGCGCGGAGGCGGACCGGCTCGACATAGCGGCGAGCCCAGGCGTACTGGCGGGAGAGCACCGCCAGCCCCCCGAAGAGCATCAGCAGCCCAGGCCCCGGCAACACCATCGCGGCGATACCGGCGACCACGAGCAGCCACCCAACGGTCTCGTAGGCGAGCCGCTTCGCTGCGGCTCCTGCGAGGGACTTCATGCCAATAGCCTGCCATTCGGGGACAACCCCGAGAACAACTAGGGGAATTTTACGCCTCATGCGGCCAGGTCGTACTTGACACCCTCAGGGCTCGGGAAGGTCAACCAGAGCACCGCGAGGACGATGTCACCGATCACTGGTACGACCAGGATCAGCTGCCACCACCCGGAGCGGTTGATGTCGTGGAGCCGCCTCGCACCGAGCGCGATGGTCGGCAGGAAGGCCACCAGCCCGTAGATACCGACGACGAGGCTCACCACCTCGTTTCGCGCCAGCACGAGGACAATGAGCATCAGAAGGTTCACGAGCATCGGCCAGAGCAGCTCAGTGCGGCTGGCGCGACCCGAGAATGTCGCGTACTTCTTCCAGAACCGCGCGTACGCCTCGGTGATCGAGGCCGCACGAAGCGGCTGGCTCAAGGGGATCGTCACGGGCAGGAACCTTAGGTGGCGGAGATCGGCTACGTAAATGTCTGGCCGGGCATCTGTTCCAGATACGAACAAAGTTCATCTTCCCGTAGGAAACGGACGCAGACGGAAAACAACAGGGGCGGGGGACGGGAAGAATTAACTACGCCCCCCCAGAGCAGTGGTGTA
>NZ_JBHWLY010000006.1:102167-141342 GCF_042730435.1 Nocardioides sp. NPDC059952
TTTAAAAAATACAAAAAATTATCATATCCCTTTTGCAACCCCACCAACACCAAAAACCACCGGGGCGCCTACCTAAAAAATTCCCCACCCCCGCCCCTGTGCTGTGGTCTCGATCAGGCCTGAGCGGCCTCGTCGATGGCAGCAGCGACGCGCCGGTGCGCCTCCCAGATCTCCTCCGGCAGCTTGAACTGCTTGAGGTGCTCCTCGCGGAAGCCCATCTCCTGCTTCCAACGCTCGACATCGATGTTGAGGATGCGGTCGAGGTCCTCCTGCGGCAGGTCGAGGCCGCGCAGGTCGAGCTCCTCCTGGGTCGGGATCACGCCGACGGCGGTCTCCTGGCCCTTGACCTCGCCCTTCTGGAAGGCCTGCAGCCACAGCAGCGCCCGCACGTTCTCACGGAATCCGGGCCACAGGAAGTGACCGTCCTCCGGGTCACGCTGGAACCAGTTGACGTGGGCGAAGATCGGCTTCTCGGTGGCCGCGTTGATGATGTTCAGCCAGTGGCGGGCGTAGTCGCCCTCCTCGTAAGCAAGGAACGGCCGCATCGACATCGGGTCGTAACGCAGCTGACCCTCGACACCCTCGGCGGCGAAGGTCGCCTCGGCGCCCAGCGTCAGGCCGTCGTACACACCCTCGGCGACGTCGCCGATCGCGCGGATCAGCGGCTCGCGGTCACGGGTGCGCCCGCCGAAGATGATCGCGTCGACCGGCACGCCGGTCGGAGCGTCGTAGTCGGCCGCAGCGTTGGGCACACGCGAGATCGGGATCGTGAAGCGGGAGTTGGGGTGGGCCCACGGGTCGCCCAGCTCGTCGGCGATCCGGTTGGCGATCTTCTCGCCCTTCCAGTCGATCCAGCCGTCGAGGTCGTCGGGGTGGTGCTTGGTCTTGCCCTCCCACCAGACTTCCTGGGTCTTCTCGTTGTAGGCGACGTTGGTGAAGATCGCGCCGGAGCCCTCTTCGATACCGGTGATGGCGCCGGGGTTGGAGCCCTCGTTGGTGTCCTTGGCGACACCGAAGACACCGTTCTCCGGGTTGAAGGCGTAGAGCTTGCCGTCCTCGCCGACCCAGATCCAGGCGATGTCGTCACCGTAGAAGCTGACCTGGTAGCGGTCGCCAAGCGCGTCCGGCGTGAAGGTCATCGAGAGGTTGGTCTTGCCGGAGGCCGAAGGGAAGCCACCGACGACGTGGAACTGCTCGCCGGTCTCCTTGTCCTTGATGCCCAGCAGCAGGAACTGCTCGGCCAGGAACTTGCCGGAGGCGCGACCGTCGTAGCAGGCCTGGCGCAGGCCGTGGGCGATCTTGCCGAGCAGCGCGTTGCCGCCGTAGGAGGAGCCGAAGTGGAGGATCGTACGCTGGTCGGCGACCGTCGCGAACAGACGCTGGTCCTTGTCGGTGCCCTGGCCGAGGTTGGGCAGGTCACCGGTCACGTGCACCGCACGGACGAAGGAGCTCGGGTCGGCGAGGTCGTTGATGTAGTCGATGCCGACGCGCGCCATCCGGATCATCTGCTGCACGACCGGGCGGCTGTCGGTGAGCTCGACGCCGGCGGCGTAGGCCTCGAGCGGCGAGCCGGCGGGAGCCATCAGGTAGGGGATGACGTACATCGTCTTGCCCTTGGAGGCGCCGGTCATCCGCTCGGTGAGCGTCTTGACGGTCTCCTCGGCGGGCTTCCAGTTGTTGTAGACGCCCTTGTCCTCCGGGTTGGAGGTGGCGACCACGGTGCGCTCCTCGGAGCGCGCGGTGTCCTTGCTGTAGGAACGGCTGTAGTAGCGGCCGCCCGTGACCGGGAGAAGCTCGCCCGCTGCCAGGGACTCCTGGAGGAGCCGCTCGTCGTCGGCTGCGCTGACAACCTCGATCTGCTCGGCTCCGGTCACCCCTGCCCAGTAGGAGACGTACTCCCGAACATGAGGATTCGTCAGCCCCGCCTCATCGAGGACCTTGTCCACGTCAACCATTCCGACACCCTTCAAAAGTTTCGCCGATTGCAGGCACGTTACCCCAGTTGAAGAGGCCTCCAACCGGGGTACCGTGCACCAGAGTGGGTCATCGATCACGGGCCTGGACAATTGATCGATCCAACCGCAGGCGATGTTCCGATAGCCGGTCCTGAGACCCTTGTGACCCCCATGTTTAAGTGAGAAACGCCTCATTTCGGTGAGCGGTCCGTAATGTGGATGTGACGCCGATGTCGCATCGTGACACGGATTACATCTAAGGTTTCGCGGGTGATCCCCCAACACATTGACGTTGAATTGTTTCAATTCCTGAGCGGTCCAGAGGTCGCCTGATGGACCTCATTCTCGGGACCTTCGCCGCCTCCTTCACCGGAGGGCTCTTCCCCGTCATCAACTTCGAGACCTACCTCGCGGTGGCCGCCTCGAACCTGACCTTCTCCGCTCTGGTGCTCGCTCTGGTGGCGGGACTCGGCCAGACCAGCTCCAAGGTCGTCTGGTACTACGCGGGCCACGGCGGCGCCTCCCTCCCCTTCGTCCGCAAGAAGATGGCGTGCGAGAAGTGGCAGCAGCGGATGGAGAAGTGGGAGCGGCGTACGCAGGGCCGACCCGCCTACGCCGGCGGGTTGCTCGCGGTGGCCGCGCTGAGCGGGCTTCCTCCGCTGGCGATCCTGGCCGTGGTCTACGGCACGCTCAAGGCCAACCTGATGCTCTTCGTCGCGATCACGTTCGTGGGCCGCGTACTTCGATCCTGGATGATCCTGGAAGCCGCCGCGTTCGCGTGGTTGCGGACATAGGGCGTGGGTCGCGGCGGACTGGTTCTAGGCTGTTCGCATGCATGGACCAGCCGGATTCGTAGGAGTCACCGCCAACCTCGGCCTCAAGGAGGGCGCTGACGACTTCGCCGTCGTCGCCGCCCCCTCGGGCCCGGTCACGAGCGCAGCGGTCTTCACCCGATCCCGCTTCGCCGGCGCCTCGGTGCTGCTCTCCAGAGCCTCGGACCTCGCCGCGTTCCGGGGGATGGTGACCATCTCGAAGAACGCCAACGTGGCGACGGGTCCGACGGGCGAGGCCAACGCCCTGGAGGTACGCCGCCTGGCGGCCGAGGTCGTCGGCGTCCGCCCCGAGGAGCTGCTGGTCGCCTCGACGGGCGTGATCGGCGTGCAGTACCCGATGGATGTGCTCACGCCCGCACTCGAGAAGCTCGCCGGGAGCGGCGCCGACGCCGACTTCGACGCCGCCGCGGCGGCAATCATGACGACCGACACGATCGCCAAGATCGAGACCCGGACCGTCGGCTCCGGCGAGGGTGCGGCGACGATCACCGGGATCGCGAAGGGCGTCGGGATGCTCGAGCCCGACATGGCGACGATGCTGACCTACTTCTTCACCGACGCCGCGCTGCCCGCCGCCGAGCTCGACGCGGCCTTCCGCCGGGTCGTCGACCGCACCTACAACGCCGTCTCGATCGACACCGACACCTCGACCTCCGACACCGCCGCGATCTTCGCCTCCGGGACGGCCGGCGCCGTCGACCTGGGTGAGTTCGAGGCCGCGCTCTACGACGCCGCGCTCGCGCTGGTCAAGAAGATCGCCTCCGACGGTGAGGGCGCCTCCAAGCTGATCACGGTCGCGGTCGGCGGCGCCCGCGATGACGCCCAGGCCAAGCGGGTCGGCAAGGCGATCGTCAACTCGCCCCTGGTCAAGACCGCCGTCCACGGCGCCGACCCCAACTGGGGCCGCGTCGCGATGGCCATCGGCAAGCTCCGCGAGGAGACCGACATCTCCCCCGAGCACGTCCGCATCGCCTTCGGTGGCACCGAGACCTACCCCGCCCAGGTCTCGGCAAATCTATTGGCAGATTTGTCGACTTATCTGTCTGGCGATGAAGTCTCGATCGAGGTCGACCTCGGCATCGCCTCGGGCGAGTTCACCGTCTACGGCTGCGACCTCACCGACGGCTACATCCGCATCAACGCCGACTACACGACCTGACCAGGTCCTGCCGGTTGGGCAGTCGGGTTGGATGCTCACCGAGGTAACTCGGTGAACACTCACTTCCCTCGTGGAACTCCGCGAAGGAAGTGGATGCTGACCGAGGTAACTCGGTCAGCATCCACGCACGGCCGCGAGGCGGCTAGCCGACCTGGGACTGCTCGCCCTCCTCGGCGGCAAGGAGGGCCGCGGCGCGGCGTACGACCAGCTCGACCACGTCGGGGTGGGGGCCGATGACGTCGGCGACGACCTCGGCGCCGGCGGCTTCGGAGCGCGATCGGACCAGGTCGGAGAAGAAGCCGGGGGCGAGCAGGTAGGGCGAGACGGCGTCGCCGGGGCGTACGACCTCGTCGAGGGCGGGAGCGCCGGAGCCGGAGACGGTGGCGACCCGGACCGGGCCACCCCAGACCTCGGCCAGCATCAGACCGGCCGCCGCGATGTCGGCGCGGGCCGACGGGTCGTTGGAGCCGGCGGCGACCAGAACCACCGGATGACCGGGCGAAACACCCGCGGCGACCAGCCGCGAGACCTGCGCGGAGGCGAGCAGCGGATCCGGTCCGAGCGCGCGGCCCATCGCCACCGGCAGACCCTCGGCGGCCTGCGGCAGGTCGACCTTGATGTGGTAGCCGGTCGAGAGCAGCAGCGGGACCACGACCGACGGCTGGCCGTCGGCCAGAACGTCGGTCAGGAGCGGCTCGCAGAGCTCGACGTACGCAGCCTTCGACTCCATCCCCAGCACGCGACCGGCGCGTTTGGCGATGATCGAGGCGACGGCGTTGCCGAGCAGCTGACGGGTGCCGTGGGCGACGACGACGAGCCTCATCCGGCCACCGCCAGCCGGTAGCCGCGCTTCACGACGGTCTGGATCGTCTTTGTCCCCAGGGCGGAGCGGAGGCGCGCGACCGCCATCTCGACCGCGTGCTCGGAGCCGGCGGTGCCGGAGGGGAGCATGGCGAGCAGTGCCTGCCGGGAGACGACGTTGCCGGGGTTGGCGACGAGCGCGCCGAGGACCGCTGCGGGCGCCGGGGAGAGCTTCACCTCGGCACCGTCGAGGATCACCGCGTCGTCGTGCAGCAGCAGCTGGTGGCCGCCGGCGAGCTCGATGAGGAGGCCCTCGCGCCGCAGCGGCAGCTCGGTCTCGAGCATCTTGACCATGGCCGCGGTGCGGGAACGGTCGGGGACCATGGTCGGTACGCCCCACATCTCGAAGGCGGCCGCGGTGACCGGGCCGACGCAGGCGGCGACCACATCGGCCTGGAACGCCGCCACGGCCTCGTCGCGCAGGCCGACGGAGCCGGCGACCTGCATGAACGCGGCCACGGCGGGCGCGGAGGTGAAGGTGACCGCGTCCAGCTCACCGTCGGCCAGCGTCTCCACCAGCCGGAACATCGGCTCCGGGTCGGAGGCGGACTCGACCCGGTAGACGACCACGTTGATGACCTCGGCGCCCTGCCGGGTCAGCGCGTGCGCGACCATCGACAGCGACTGCCCGTGCTCCTGCACCACGATCCGCTTGCCGCTCAAGTCACGCCCGCGCAGGTGCTCCAGGACGTCGTCGAACTCCTCCGACTCCGGTGCCCACAGCTCGCGCAGGCCCCGCCGCCGGAGCGCGCCGACCGACTTCGGCCCGCGCGCGAGGATCTCGGCGCCGCCGAGCGTCTCCAGGAGCCGGTCGAGCAGTCCCCACTCCTCGGCGGCGTCGAACCAGGTGCGCATTCCGATGCCGGTCGTGGCCAGGAACATGTCGATCCGCTGGCCGATGATCTGCTCGGTCACCGCGCGCAGCGCACCGGCGTCGACCCGGTTGGGGTCGACGGAGAGCGCGGGAGCCCACACCACATGTGCTCCCCGCCTCTCGAGCAGGTTGATCTGCTCCTCGGCCTTCCGCGCCGCGGTCACGCCGACACGGAAGCCGCTCAGCGCGCCACTGTCCACATCCGAATCGTAGGTCTCCTGGACCATTTGTGCCGCGTTCGTCATCGCCGGGCGCCGACCCGGATCTCTCCGTCGACTACGTCGACCTCGTAGGTCGCGACCGATACCGACGGATCGTCGAGGCACTGACCGCTCTCGAGCGAGAACGGCTGCTTGAGCAGTGGCGAGGCGACGAACGGCACCTCGCCACGCGTTCCGAGGATCCCGCGGGCGAGGACCGAGGCGTGACCGTACGGGTCGTAGTTGGACAGCGCGAAGACCCGGTCGTCCAGGGTGCGGAAGACGGCCACCGCCTCGCCCCGGATCAGTGCGGCGACGCCAGTCTCGGGGTCGATGTCGTCGAGGCGGCACACGGCGATGTACGTCACGGTCTGGGTCTGGGTCATCGCGACTCCTCCAAGGTGGGCATGCCGACGGGGATGGTGGCACCGAGCGAGACCGGGGCGTCCGCGACCTCAGGGACGATCTGGCCGCGGGTGGACCCGAAGGAGATGTTGGGGTCCGGGATCTCGGGGGCGTTGACGAAGGAGACGAACCGCTTCAGCTTCTCCGGGTCCTCGATGGTCGCCTTCCACTCATCGAAGTAGCCGTCGACGTGCGTGGCCATCGCGGCCTCGAGCTCGGTGCCCAGGCCGAGGACGTCGTCGACCACGACCTCGCGGACCCGGTCCAGGCCGCCGTCGAGGGAGTCGATCCAGGTCGAGGTGCGCTGGAGGCGGTCGGCGGTGCGTACGTAGTACATGAGGAAGCGGTCGAGGTAGCTGACCAGCTCCTCGGTGCTCAGGTCACCGGCGAGCAGCTGGGCGTGGGCCGGGATGGCGCCACCGTTGCCCCCGACGTACAGGTTCCAGCCCTTCTCGGTGGCGATGACACCGAAGTCCTTGCCGCGGGCCTCCGCGCACTCGCGGGCGCACCCGGAGACGCCACCCTTGAGCTTGTGCGGCGAGCGCAGCCCGCGGTAGCGGGTCTCCAGCATGATCGCGAGGCCGACGGAGTCCTGGACGCCGTAGCGGCACCAGGTCGAGCCGACGCAGGACTTCACGGTTCTGAGTGACTTCCCATAGGCATGGCCGGACTCGAACCCGGCGTCGACCAGGCGCTTCCAGATCGCGGGGAGATCCTCCATCCGGGCGCCGAACATGTCGATGCGCTGGCCGCCGGTGATCTTGGTGTAGAGGCCGAAGTCCTTGGCCACCTCGCCGATCACGATCAGGCCCTCGGGGGTGATCTCGCCACCGGGGATGCGCGGGACGACGGAGTAGGAGCCGTTCTTCTGGAGGTTGGCCAGGTAGGCGTCGTTGGTGTCCTGGAGCTTGCGGTTCTCCTTGGCCAGGACGTGGCCGTTGAGCTGGCTGGCCAGGATCGACGCGACGGCGGGCTTGCACAGGTCGCAGCCGCGGCCGGTGCCGTGGGCCTCGATGATCTGGTCGAAGGTCTTGTAGCCGTGGATCAGGACCACGTCGAAGAGCTCGGCGCGGGTCATGCTGAAGTGCTCGCAGAGCGACGTGTCGACGGTCTTGCCCTGAGCGGTGAAGTAGTCCTCGACGATCTTCTTCACCTGCACCTTGCAGGAGCCACAGGTGCTCCCGGCCTTGGTGGTCTTGGTGACATCCGCAGCGCTCTCACAGCCGTTGTCGACGGCCGCCTCGATGTCACCGCGGGTGACGTTGTTGCACGAGCAGATCTGCGCCTCCGGCGGAAGCTGGATCCCTCCCCCACCGCCCGTGGACTGGGGGAGGATCAGCTCCTCCGGGTTCTCCGGAAGCTCCATGCCTGACGCCACCATGGGGCGGAGCAGGCCGTACGCCGAGGCGTCACCGACCAGCACGCCGCCGAGCAGCCGGGTGCCGTCCTCGCTGATCACCAGCTTCTTGTAGACGCCGGCGACGGCGTCGGAGTAGGTGAGCTCCAGGCAGTCCGGGGCGGTGCCGTGCGCGTCGCCGAAGCTCGCCACGTCGACACCGAGCAGCTTCAGCTTCGTCGACATGTCGGCACCGGCGAAGGTGCCCTGGCCGCCCAGGAGGGCGTCGGCGACGACCTCGGCCATGTCGTAGCCGGGGGCCACCAGGCCGTACATCTTCCCGCCGGGCGCGGCGCACTCGCCGACCGCCCACACGTGCGGGTCGGAGGACCGGCACTGCTCGTCGACGAGTACGCCGCCGCGCTCGGCCAGGTCCAGGCCGGCCGCCCGGGCGAGGGCGTCGCGGGGACGGATTCCGGCCGAGAAGACGATCATGTCGACCGGCAAGGGCTCCTCGACGTCCTTGAACTTCAGCGCGCTGACCTTGCCGTCGACCGCGCCGGACTCATCCTCGTCGACCACCGACGGGAGGGCCGACTCGGTCATCACGCCGGTGTGGACGGTGAGGCCGAGATCGGTGATGTGCCGACCGAGCACGCGACCGCCGGCCTCGTCGATCTGGACCGACATCAGCCGCGGGTTCATCTCGACGACGTGGGTCTTGACGCCGAGCTGGTGCAGCGCGTTGGCGGCCTCGAGCCCGAGCAGACCACCGCCGATCACGGCCCCGGCCTTCGCCGTCCTGGCGGCCTCGCGGATCGCCTCGAGGTCCTCGATGGTGCGGTAGACGAAGACGTTCCCGAGCTCCGAGCCCGGCACCGGCGGCACGAACGGCGCCGCTCCGGTGGCGAGCACCAGCTCGTCGTACGCCATCTCCTCGCCGTCGGCGAGCATCACCGTCTGGGCGGCAGGGTCGATCTCGACCACGCTCGTGCTGGTGCGCAGGGTGACTCGCGGGTCCTCGTAGACGCCGGAGGGGAGGAAGGAGAGTGCCTCGGCGCCGACCTCGAAGAAGCTGGTGAGGGCGACCCGGTCGTACGCCGGGCGCGGCTCCTCGCCGAACACCACGATGTCGTGGGTCTCGGTGAGACCGCGCTCGATCGCGGCGGTCACGAAGCGGTGACCGACCATGCCGTGGCCTACGACGACGACCTTCTTGCGGAGGTGAGGGCTCATGACGGGATTCCTTCCACTGAGCGCTTTTTAGGGCTTGAGGCGAGAAGAAGACGTACGGTCGGCGCGCAGCCGCCGCATCCGGTGGTGGCACGGGTGGTGTCGCGTACGTCCTCGAGGGACCGGCACGCCCGGATCCGGCCGGCGCTGACACCGGCGCAGGCGCAGACCTCCGCGTCGTCGGGGAGCTCCGGGCGGGGACTGTTGGAGGGCTCGGGCAGCAGCAGCTGCCCGGCCTCGTGCTCGCCGAGGACCGTCTGCCGGTCGAAGGCCTGGGTGATCAGGCCGACCCGGCTCAGGTCGCCGACGAGGGCACCGGCGACGATGCGGCCGTCGCGTACGACCAGCTTGCGGTGGGTGCCCTTGATCGGGTTGGCGATCTCGACGACCTCCCCCGCCTCGTCCTCCGGGGAGCCGAGGACGCAGACGTCGAGGTCGGTGGCGCGCAGGCGGGCGACGACGCGGTGCCCCTGATAGGCCGCCTGGTCGCCGGCGAGGACATCGGCCAGAACGCCGGCCTGCTCCCAGGCCGGGCTGACGAAGCCGGTGGTCGTTGCGTTGTGCTCGGCGCAGTCGCCGATCGCGTACACGTCCGGGTCGTCGATGCTGCGGAGCTGGTCGTCGACCACGATGCCGCGGTTGACGGTGAGGTCGGCGCGGCGGGCGAGGTTGGCGCGCGGACGGCCACCGGCGGTGAGCACCACCAGGTCGGTCTCGAGGGTGTAGCCGTTGTCGAGCTGGAGCCCCTCGTCGGTCAGCCGGGTCGCGCGCGCGCCGAGGTAGACCTGGGTGCCGAGCTTGGCCATCGACCGCTTGAGCACCTTCCCCGCCGACGCGCCGACCTGGCTGCTGAGCAGGTGGTCGCGGCCCTCGACGATCTCGGTCTCGATGCCGCGTACGGCCAGGGCGCGGGCGACCTGGAGGCCGAGCAGACCGCCGCCGACGATCACCGCGCTGCGCGGGTGGTCGTGGAGGGTGTCGAGCAGTCGCGCACAGTCGTCGAGGCTGCGGAACGCCTGCACCCGCGGGTCCAGCGAGCCGTCCATCCGCACCACGCCACGGATCGGCGGCAGGCTCGGGATGGCGCCGGTCGCCAGCACGACGGCGTCGTAGGGGACCGTCGTCCGGTCGGCGAGCTCGACCGTCTTGGTGTCGCGGTGGATGTCCACGACGAGGCTGTCCAGGCGGAGGTCGACTCCCCTGTCGGCGTACCACTGCTTCTCGCGCAGCGCGAGCGCCCCGGGACGGTGGGTGCCCTCGAGCACGGCGGAGAGCAGGATCCGGTTGTACGGAGCGTGCTGCTCCTCCGCGAGCACGGTCGTCTGCGGGCCGAGGCCGTGCGCGACCAGTCCCTCGACCAAGCGCGCCGCGGCCATGCCGCCGCCGATGATGACGATCCTGTTCATGGGCTCAGTCATGCGCTCACCGCCGCGGCGCAGACCTTGAACTCAGGCATCCGGCTGGAGGGGTCGAGGGCGTCGTTGGTGAGCTTGTTGGCGCCGACCCAGTGGAACGGTACGAAGACCGTGTCCGGGCGGATCGTGGTGACGATCCGCGCGGGCGCCTTCATCTCGCCGCGGGGAGTTCGGACCACCACAGGGTCGCCGTCGTGGGCGCCGACCCGGTCGGCCAGCAGCGGGTGGAGCTCGACGAAGGCGCCCTCGTCGGGAAGGTCCTTGATCCGCCGGGTCTGGGCACCGGACTGGTACTGCGCGAGCACCCGGCCGGTGGTCAGGTGGAGCGGGTAGTCGGCGGTCGGCACCTCGGCCGGGCCACGGTGGGTGACGTCGATGAAACGGGCCCGGCCGTCGGCGTGGAAGAAATCCTCGGCGAACATCCGCGGGGTGCCCTCGCTGCCCTCCGGGCAGGGCCAGAAGACGCCGTCCTCGTCGCGGATCCGGTCGTAGGTGATGCCGCTGTAGTCGGCCTTGCCGCCCTTCGAGGCCGCGCGGAGCTCGTCGAAGATCTCCTCGGGGTCGGTCGACCAGGTCGAGGCGGCATTCAGCCGGATGGCCAGGCCGGCGATGATGTCGAGGTCGTTCCTGACCCCGTCCGGGGCGCTGATCGCCTGGTTGCGCAGGATGACCCGGCCCTCGAGGTTGGTCATGGTGCCGGTCTCCTCGGCCCACTGGGTCACCGGCAGGACCACGTCCGCCAGCGCGGCGGTCTCGCTCATCACCATGTCGGCGACGACCAGCAGGTCGAGGTCCGCGAGGCGGGAGGCGATGTGGTTGGCGTTGGGGGCGGAGACGACGATGTTGGAGCCGAACACGAGCAGGCTCTTGGGGCCCTTGGGGGTGCCGAGCGCGTCGAGCAGCTCGTAGGCGGAGCGGCCCTTGCCGGGCATCCTCTCCGGGTCGACGCCCCACACGCCGGCGACGTGCGCCCGCGCGGCCGGGTCGTCGATCATCCGGTAGCCGGGAAGCTGATCGGCCTTCTGGCCGTGCTCGCGGCCACCCTGGCCGTTGCCCTGGCCGGTCAGGCAGCCGTAGCCGGCGTACGCCTTCCCGGGCATGCCGAGCGCCAGCGCGACGTTGAGCCAGGCCAGGACTGTGGCGGTGCCCTGGGCGTGCTGCTCGGCGCCGCGCGCGGTCAGGACCGTCACCTTCTCCGCGTTCGCCAGCAAGGCGGCGAGCTCGCGCACCTGGCTCGCCTCGACCCCGGTGACCCGCTCGACCATCTCCGGCCACCAGGCGGCCACGGAGCGGCGTACGTCCTCGAAGCCCGTGGTCCGCTCGGCGACGTAGTCCTCGTCGACCGCGCCGGCCGCGTCGAGCAGGTGCAGGACACCGAGCGCGAGGGGGAGGTCGGTGCCGGGTACCGGCTGGAGGAAGAGGTCGGCGCGCTCACCGGTCGGGGTCAGCCGCGGGTCGATGACGACGACCTTGCCGCCGTTCTCGCGGAGCCGGTCGAGGTGGCGGGCCGCCGGAGGCATCGTCTCGGCGAGGTTGGAGCCGACGAGCACGCAGACGTCGGTCTGCTCGATGTCGGCCAGCGGGAACGGCAGCCCGCGGTCGACGCCGAAGGCCTGGTTGCCGGCCGACGCCGCCGAGGACATGCACCAGCGGCCGTTGTAGTCGATCTGGGAGGTGCCGAGGGCGACCCGGGCGAACTTCCCGAGCTGGTACGCCTTCTCGTTGGTCAGCCCGCCGCCACCGAAGACGGCGTTGGCGTCGGCGCCGTGGGTCTCCCGCAGATCGGAGAGCGTCGAGGCGACCAGATCGAGGGCCTCGTCCCAGGTCGCCGCGCTCCACTCCCCCGTCGCCCGGTCGCGCACCATCGGCGTGGTGAGCCGCTCGCGGCTGCCGCGCAGCCCCGCCGCCGTCCACCCCTTGCGGCACAACGCACCCTCGTTCACCGGGAACGACCGCTCACTGACCTCCAGGCGGGGCCCTTTGCGTGAAAGGGTCATCCCGCACTGCAAGCTGCAGTAAGGACAGTGGGTGTCGGTCACGCGTACTCACACCGTTTCGGGTCGGGGACTGGCGACCTCTACCTTCCGGCGTCAAGGTTTCGCCCCGACCGGCTCCCCGTACCCCTTCCGTCAACTTCCTCTCACCACCTCACAAACCCACTCGTCCCCGCCGAATCTGTAGTTCTGGGCGCCGAGTGTGTAGTTCTGGCGGGCGAGACTGCAGTTGTGGGCGACGAAAGTAGAGCTTCGTCACCCACAACTGCAGTCTCGGCCTCCACAAGTGCGGACTCGGCAGTTAGGGAGTACGCCGCCGCAGCGTCGCCGAGCCGAGGGCGAGGCCGGCCACGACGAAGCCGGCGACGACGGCCAGGTCGGTCCAGACCTCGCCGGTGTCGGTGGAGGTGACGAGGTGGGTCATCGCATCGACGGCGTAGGAGAGCGGGAGGACGTCGGAAATGGCCTCCAGGAAAGTCGGGAGCGACTCGCGCGGTACGAGCAGGCCGCAGAGCAGGATCTGCGGGACGACGATCGCCGGCATGAACTGCACGGCCTGGAACTCGGTGGTGGCGAAGGCCGAGACGAGCAGCCCGAGCGCGGTGCCGAGGACGGCGTCGACGATCGCGACGACCACGAGCAGAGCGACCGAACCACTGATCTCCAGCCCGAGCAGGCCCACGCTGACCCCGACCGCCACGCCGGACTGGACCGCGGCGAGCAGTCCGAACGCCAGCGCATAGCCGAGCAGGAAGTCGCCCTTGCCCAGCGGCATCGCCAGCAGCCGTTCGAGCGTCCCCGAGGAGCGTTCGCGCAGCGTGGTCACCGAGGTGACCAGGAACATCACGATGAACGGGAAGATCGCCAGCAGGGCCGGGCCGATCCGGTCGAAGATCGGCGCGGGCGAGTCCTCGTACATCCACCACAGCAACGTCATCAGCAGCGTCGGGAGCACGACCAGCATCACCAGGGTGCGGTGGTCCCGCCGGATCTGGGCGAGCACCCGTCCGGCCACGGCCAGCGTGCGCCGAAGGCTCATGCCGCCGCCTCCGTAGGGCAAGACAGAGAGTACGGAAGCGGCGCCCTGAGGCTTGTTGTCGCTCGCTGGCGCTCGCTCATGCCGCCGCCTCCTTCACCAACGTCAGGAAGGCGTGCTCGATGTCGTCCGCGTTCGCCTTCTGCTTGATCTCGGTCGGGCTGCCGTCGGCGAGGATCACGCCCTCGCGCATCAGCAGCAGCCGGTCGCAGCGATCGGCCTCGTCCATCACATGGCTGGAGACGATGACCGCCGCACCCGCGGCAGCCAGGTCGCGGAAGGTGCCCCACAGCTGCTCGCGCAGCACCGGGTCGAGCCCGACGGTCGGCTCGTCGAGCACGAGCAGCGACGGCGAGCCGAGCAGCGCCGCCGCGAGCGAGACGCGCGAGCGCTGGCCACCGGAGAGATCGCGTACGACCTGGTCGGCATGGGACACCAGATCGACCGTCTCGATCGCCTCCGCCACCGACGAGGAGGGCGCGCCGAGCACCTTCGCGAAGAACCGGAGGTTCTCGGTGACCGTCAGGTCGTCGTAGACGCTGGACGCCTGCGTGACGTAGCCGATCCGCGAGCGCAACGACGAAGACCCCGCGGGCTCGCCGTGGACGGTCAGCGTCCCCGTCACCTTCGCCTGGACGCCGACCAGCGCCCGCATCAGCGTCGTCTTGCCGCACCCCGACGGCCCGAGCAGCCCGGTCACCTCACCTGCCCGCACGGAGAAGTCGAGGCCGTGGAGGACCTCGCGCTTCCCGCGTACGACCCGGAGGCCGGACACCTCAACCACGTTATTCATCACATGATGAAATGTCCCACGACAGCCGCCCCCGCACAAGAGGCACTAGGGCAAAGGCCCGGTCAGATAGCCCTGGACCACCGGTGCGTACGTCGCGACCAGCGTCTCCGCAGGCGCCGAGGCGAGCGGCTCGATCTGAGCGACATAGCGCAGCACGACGATCCCGACGAGCTGCGAGCCGACCAGGGCCATCCGCCGCTCCGGCTCGTCGAGGTCGAGGGCCTCGCTCACCGGCCCCAGGATCAGCCGGCCGAACGCCTCCGGCACCAGCGCCTTCCCCTCCGGCTCGAAGATGCTGCGCACCAACGCCATCAGCGGGAGCCGCGACTCCTCGTCGTCCCAGACGCTCAGCAGCAGCCGCACCAGGCGCTCCCCCGCACGGTCCCGCCCTTCGGCGGTGATCGTCGGCGCGATCACGCGCGGGTCGACCCGCAGCTCCAGCGAGGCGACGAAGAGATCCTCCTTGGTGCCGAAGTAGTGGTGCACCAGAGCGGAGTCGACACCGGCGGCGGTCGCGATCCCGCGGACGGAGGTCGCGGCGTACCCCTGCTGCGCGAAGCGCTGCCGCGCCACCGCCAGGATCGCCGCGCGCGTGTCCGGCGAACCGGGTCTGCGCCCTCGCCGCGGCGCCGTGGTGCTCATGGAAGCACGCTAACCCGACGACGACAGCTCGGGGCGAGGCTCCGTCCGGCGCAGCCACGCGGCAGGGCGGCCGACGAGCCATTCGAGCGGTCCGGTACGACCCCACGCGGTGACGAGCGCGCCGATCGTCATCACGACCAGCACGTGGAAGACGTACGTGTCGGGCGTCTCCCGCGGCCAGACGGCATCGGTCTTCATCACCACGTGCAGCGTGTAGAGGGTGAGGGTCATCGTGCCAGCACCGAACAGCACCGCCATCCCGGCGAGCCATCGGTCCGGCAGCCGCAGCGCGATCATCTGGCACGCCCCGATGACGAACATCGAGCTGCCGATGGTCTGCGCCAGGTCGAACGGCGTGGTCGAGTGGGGCGCCACGACCAGCAGCCATTGCCAGCCGCCGTCGACCGGCGTCTGCCCGTAGAGACCCTGGCTCATCGCGGTCAGCGCCCCGTCGATGTCCGTCCCGGGATAGCTCCGCAGCAGCACCTCGGCCACCGACGGCAACCGGGTCAGCTGTCCCGACAGCCAGGTGGCCGAGACGGAGATGATGACGCCGCCCGTCCAGAGCATCGAGACCACGAGCCGGTTGCGCAGGTCGAGCCGGCCGATGGCCATCCCGATCAGCACGTAGGCCAGCCACGGTACGGCCGGGTAGTAGCCGGTGAAGAGCAGCTCGGCGAGCAGCCGGCCCGGCTCCAGCAGCTGGGACGGCTCCGGGCTGGCGAACTGCCGCGGCGGCAGCAACGGCCGGATGACCTGCGACAACAGCGGCCCGACGACGATCCAGACCACACCGAGAAGCCACAACCACCGCGCCCGCAGCCCGAGGAACGGGATGGCGAGCAGGAACAGCATCCCGTAGTAGGTCAGGATGATCGCGATGTTGGTGCCGAGCGACCCGAGCACCAGCCCGAGGGCGGCGATCAGCACGGCCCGCGCGACCAGCCCCAGCGACCGTGACGCGAGCACCTGCCCCCGCACCGGCGTCTGACGTCCGGTCATCAGCGCCAGGCTGACCCCGGCGAGCACCGCGAAGAGCGCCGCGGACCGGCCCCCGGCGACGGCCTGGATCCTGGTCAGCTCCCCGGACGCGTCGACCGGGTCGAGCACATGCGTCGCCATCATCCCCAGCAACGCCAGGCACCGCGCCACGTCGACGCCGACGAGGCGCGTCGAGAGGCGATCGGACAACCGATCCGTCGGCGCGGACATCGCCCCCAGAGTAGAGATATCTCACGTACGCCGTGGCTTCACCCACCCACAACACCTGCTTTACCGTGAGAACGATGTCCGTCGATGCCTCCCTGACCCGCCCATGGGTCGGGCACGATGCCGGCAGCAGCGGCTATCGCCGGATCCTGATCGGCCTCTTCGCCGCCGGGATCGCCACGTTCGGGCAGATGTACTCCACCCAGGGCATCCTCCCCACCGTCGCGCACGCGCTCGAGGTCAACGAGGCCTCCGCCGCGCTCACCGTCTCCACCGCGACCCTCGGCCTCGCGGTCAGCGTCCTCGGCTGGTCATGGGTCGCCGACCGCATCGGCCGGGCGCCGGCGATGAAGATCGCGCTCTCGATCTCCCTCGTCCTCGGCCTGCTCACCCCGCTCGCCCCCGGCTTCAGCACGCTCCTCGTCCTGCGCAGCCTCGAAGGTCTCGCGCTCGGCGGCGTACCCGCCCTCGCGGTCGCCTATCTGGCCGAGGAGATCCACGTACGCCACGTCAGCCTCGCCGCGGCCATCTACATCTCCGGCACCACCGTCGGCGGCCTCCTCGGCCGCGTCATCACCGGCCCGTTCGCCGACCTCGGCGGCTGGCGCCTGGGGGTCACCGCCGGCGGCGTCCTCTCGGCGATCGCCGCGATCATCGCGATCACCCTGATCCCACGCGCGCAGGGCTGGGTCCGACCGGTCGGCAGGCCGACCACATCGGTACGCGAGGGAGTGCTGGCCAACCTCCGCGACCCGGGCATGCTCGTCCTCTACGGCCAGGCAGCGCTGCTGATGGGCGGGTTCGTGGCGACGTACAACTATCTGGGGTTCCGCCTCGAACGCGAGCCCTTCGGGCTGCCGGTGGCGATCTCGAGCCAGATCTTCTTCGCCTACCTCGGCGGCACCGTCTCCTCATCGGTCGCGGGCCGGCTAGCCGCCACCCACGGTCGGCGAAAGATCATGCTGACCTGCGTCGTCATCACGATCGTCGGCGTCGTGATGACCTTCCCCGACAACCTCGCGATGGTCCTGACCGGCCTCGTCGTCCTCACCACCGGCTTCTTCGGTGCCCACGGCGTAGCCAGCGGCTGGGTCGGCGCCCGCGCCCGGGTCGGCAAGGCCCAGGCCAGCGCCCTCTACAACCTCTTCTACTACGGCGGCTCGAGCCTCTTCGGCTGGCTGCTCGGCTACGCGTACGTCGTCGGCTGGTGGGGCGTCGCCACCGCCGTCCTCGCCCTCGCCCTGACCTCGCTCACCTGGTCCTGGCTCGCCGCCCACGACTGAAGCTCACCGTCGGGGCGGGCTCAGGGCTGGAAGTGCTTGCGCGCGAACTCGAGCGACTCGCGGAGGTCGGCGACGCGCTCCTCGCGGGAGTGGGCGCGGCGGGTGCTGATCTCCAGCACGATCTCGCCGTCGAAGCCGGAGGCGGCGAGATGGCGCAGGAAGCGGTCGGCGCCCATGTGGCCGCGGCCGGGGACGAGGTGCTCGTCCTTGGCCGAGCCGGTGCCGTCGGTGAGGTGGATGTGCCGCAGCCGCGGGCCGAGACGCTTCGCCATCTCGATCACGTCGTCGCCGGCGATCGCGGCATGGGAGAGATCGATGGTGGTGTTGGCGTACTCCTCGGTCGAGGGGTCCCAGTGGGGTAGGTACATCGGCGTCGAGCGCTTGGCCGCCCGCCACGGATACATGTTCTCCACGGCGAACCGCAACCCGGTCGAGCGCTCCAGCCTGGCGATCCCGTCCACGAACCCGGCCGCGTACTCGCGCTGCCAGCGGAACGGCGGATGTACGACCACCACTCCCGCACCGACCTCGGCCGCCATCTCGGCGGACCGCTCGAGCTTCCCCCAGGGCTCGAAGCCCCAGACCTGCTGGGTGAACAGCAGCGTCGGCGCGTGGATCGCGACGACCGGTAGGCCGTAGTGCTCGGCGAGCTGCTTGACCGCATGGGTCTGCTGCGACAGCGCGTCGATGCCGACCATGATCTCGACGCCGTCGTAGCCCACCTCCGCGGCGTACGCGAAGGCGTGAGCGGTCGACTCGGGAAAGGTAGAGGATGTCGACAGCGAGATCATCGCGGGGCCTCCTAGTCGGACCTTCCAACATCGGAGCTGCCGATGAAGGACAGGTGGTCGAGACGGTCGAGGATCAGGCCCTCACGCAGCGCCCACGGGCAGATCTCGAACGCAGGCAGGTCGAAGATGTCGAGGCACGCCTCGGCGACCAGCGCACCGGGCACGATCTGATGGGCCCGTGACGGGCTGACCCCGGGCAGCTCGGAGAGCTCCTCGAGCGACATCTCCAGCAGCTTCGGGATCCAGCGCTGCAGCTCGGCCAGCTGCAGCTGACGGCGCACGCGCAGCCCCTCACCGCTCGGGGCGGCACCACAGATGCGCGCCAGCGAGCGGAACGTCTTCGAGGTCGCCACCGCCATGTCCGGGTGGCCACCGCGCAGGATCTTGCCCGCGTCCTCGGCGATCGAGGCCCGGATCATCCGGCGCAGCTCGCGCAGCTCCTCCTCCGCGGGCCGGTCACCGAAGTAGCTGCGGGCGAGCCGGCCGGCTCCCAGCGGCAGCGACCAGGCGACGTACGGCTGCTCGTCCAGTCCCGCCGCGATCTCCAGCGACCCGCCGCCGATGTCGAACACCGCGAGCCGACCGGCGGACCAGCCGAACCAGCGGCGTACGGCCAGAAAGGTCAGCCGTGCCTCGTCGTCGCCGGGCAGGACCTCGATCTCGACCCCGGTCTCGGCATGTACGCGGTCGAGCACCTGCTGCGAGTTGCCGGCATCGCGCACCGCCGAGGTGGCGAACGCCAACATCTCCGAGACGCCCTTCTCCTCCCCGACCGACACCGATTCGCGGGTGAACGCGGTCAGCGCCTCGATCCCGGCCTCGGTCACATCTCCGGCCTCGTCGAGGTGCTCGGCCAGCCGCAACGGCTGTTTGAACGAGTACGCCGGCAGCGGGGCCGCCCCGCCGTGGGCGTCGACCACGAGCAGGTGTCCCGTGTTCGATCCGATGTCGAGAACGCCCAAACGCATAGGTTCGACTTTAGTGGCTCGCCGTCCCCCACGCGGAACTCCTGTGCACGGACGAGGCACTACCAGCGATCGCGCTGGCACTCCGTCGAGGGGGCGGCCCCCTCGAGATCACCGTGGTCGATCATCGTCCCGATCTCTGCGTCGCCTTGGGACCAGTGGCCGGGCGCCGCCTCAGGCTCGGGTCGCCCGTCACCGTTCAGTGGTCGGCGGTGGCCACAGCACGCTCGGCAGCCGGGGCTGCGGCGGGCGCGGTGGGCTCGCCGATCCGGGCGTTGACAGCCCCGGCGATCACGACGACGAGCGCGGCGACGGCGGGCAGGACGAGTGCGGCCTCGGTGCCCCAGCGTTCGGCGACGTTCCCGGTGATCGCGGAGGCCAGCGACTGGCCGAGGATCACCGCGGAGCCGAGCATGGTCATCACGGTGGCGGACCGGCCGACCGGGCTGCGACGGGCGCCGAGGCCGTACTGGGTGACCAGGGTCGGCCCGATCCCGAGGCCGACGACGAGCAGCGCGAGCACCATCCCGGTCACCGAGGACACTCCCGGCAGCGCGAGGGCGCCGGCGAGCATGACCCCGCCGAAGACCAGCCAGCGCGCGGCCGAGGTGAAGCGCGCCGGGAAGAGGGCGACGCCCAGTGCCAGCGCGGCCGATCCGACGCCCATCGCGGCGTAGACCAGGCCCGCCTCCTCGGGGCGCCCGTGGTCGCCCATGAACGCGGTCAGCGAGGTGAGCATCGAGCCGAAGAAGAGGCCGACGCCGAGGATGCCGACCACGATGACGACCACACCCGGACGGGCGAGCTCACGCACGGAGCCGGCAGCCGGCGTACGTCCGGCAGCGGCCTGCGCAGCCGCAGCGCTCGGGTGGAGCGCGAAGGCCGAGACGAAGACCAGGGTGAGTGCCGCGGCGGCGACGACCGGGGCCCACGGGTCGATCGTGACGGCGAGGACGCCCGCGACGACCGGCCCGACGATGAAGACGATCTCGTCGGCCGCCGACTCGTAGGCCATCGTCGAGTCGAGCACCCGGACGCGGCGTGCCGGCGCGACGCACGCCGAGATGATCGCCACCAGTCGGGACCGCGACAGCGGCGCGATCTGCGGCGCGGTCGCACCGACCAGGAACGCCACCGCCAGCACGGCCGCGTCCGGCAGCGGGCTGTAGACCACCCAGGCCATCGCGCCCAGCGCCGCGCTGCTGGCGACGCTGATCACCAGCAGCACGCGGCGCTGGCCGAACCGGTCGACGGCGGCACCGAGAAGCGGGCCGCACGTCGCGGCGCCGATCCCGACCATCGCCGAGTTCAGACCCCCGAGCGCCAGCGAGCCGCGGCCCGCGACGACCAGCGTCAGCACGCCGACGACCATCATCGCGTACGGCATCCGCGCGACCAGCGCGAGCGGGAAGTAGGTCCCTCCGACGGCGCGCACCAGACTCTGCTCGCGCTGCTCTGACATCTCTTTCGAACCTCCCGCTGCGAACCGCGGCTCAGTGCCGCCTTGGTCCGCCGGCGGGGCCAGCGCGAGGTGATACACGATGAAAACGAAGCAGTCGCTCCGCACCTACAAGAATACGCCGCCCGCCCCGCCCGTCCGGAATCCCCGAAACGTCGTCTCCGTCACGGTTCGAGGTCGGTCACCCCGTGGCCGCTGAGGATGTCGAACGGCACCGAGACCTGGTCGTGGACGATCACCCAGATGCCGTCGATCTTCCGCAGCCCGTAGGTGACCCGGACCCACATCCCGGTCGTCGCGACGCCGTTCTTCATGGTCCCGCTGAGCCGGCCGAAGGCGTACCCGAACGCCACGTCCGCACCGATGATGAGGGTCAGGTCCCGGAGCTCGTAGCCCACCTTCTCGAAGACCTCGAAGACCCTGGCCCAGTTCGCGAGCTTCGCCTCGATCCCGACGTGCTGGAGCGGCGGCTCGACGTCGAAGGAGACGACGTCGGGGGCGTACGGCTCCCGGAGGGCGTCGAGGTCCTTGGCGCGCAGTCCCTCGATCACCTTCCCGATCTGCTGCCGGATCGCGGCCTCCTCGTGGGCACTCATGATCGACCTGCCTCGGCCCCGACGAGGGTGCCGTCGCGCAGCGGCGCGAGCGCGGTGCTCCACGAGACGACCTGGTCCAGCGTGGCGGTCAGCGCAACGGCGTGCCGGTCGCCGGGCACGAAGGTGGTGTGGTTCTCGAAGTCGGTGAACAGCGAGAGCTCCACCGGGCGGCTCACGTCGGCCATGCCGAGCGTCCCGCAGACCGTACGCAGCTGGGCGACCGCGCGAGCACCGCCGCTGACCCCGTAGGAGACGAACCCGACCGCCTTGTTCGTCCACTCCGCGCAGGCGTGGTCGATGGCGTTCTTCAGGACCCCCGGCATGCCGCCGTTGTACTCCGGGGTCACGATCACGAACCCGTCGAACGGCGCGATCCGCTCGGCCCAGTCGCGGGTGTGCTGGTTCGCCGACGGCCCGAACATCGGCGGCACAGGCTCGTCCAGGTGCGGGAGCGGGTGATCGCGCAGATCGATGAGCTCGAACGCCGCGTCGTCGCGGCGCGACGCGAGGTCGTGGACCCAGCGGGCGACCTGCGGGCCGTTGCGATTGGGACGGGTGCTGCCGAGGATGATGCCGATGCTGGTCATCTTCCGGACTCCTTGCTGTCGTTGGTCTGTTGCCCCTCCGACGAAGCAGGCGTACGGAATGTCAGATCGGTTTGTCAGGCGGTCTCACAGATCGGGTCGCTGTTTCGTCGGATCGGTTGTAGACATGCAGACCGAAGGAGCCGCCATGACCGACCCGCACCTCTCCGAGGTGATCAGCGAGCGCCGCCAGCTGATCAACCTCGCCTACCGGCTGCTCGGCTCGCTCGCCGAGGCCGAGGACGTGACGCAGGAGACCTACACCCGCTGGTACGCCCTCTCCGACCGGCAACGGGACGCGGTCAGGAACCCCGGCGCCTGGATGACGACGGTCGCCAGCCGGATCTGTCTCGATCTGCTCGGCTCGGCGCGCGCCCGGCGTGAGCACTACGTCGGCGACTGGATCCCGGAGCCGGTGCCCGGCGGCTGGCTCGACGGCTCCGCTCCGGCCGATCCCGCCGACCGGGTCACCCTCGACGAGTCGGTCAGCATGGCGTTCCTGGTGGTGCTCGACTCGATGACCCCCGCCGAGCGGGTCTCCTTCGTCCTGCACGACGTCTTCCGCTACACCTTCGCCGAGATCGCCGACGTCGTCGGACGTACCCCGGCCGCCTGCCGCCAGCTCGCCTCCCACGCCCGCCGCCGCATCGACACCTCGCGCGACCACTCCAGCGCCGAGCGGGAGGATCTCGTCCGGAGCTTCAAGCAGGCGTGGGAGGCCCACGACATCGAGGCCCTCGTCGGCCTGCTCGACCCGCAGGCGATCGCGACCGCCGACGGCGGCGGACTCGCCCTGGCCTTCCTCGAGCCGATCAGCGGCGCCGAGCAGATCGCCGGCGCCTGGATGGAGATCGCCGCCCGCGCCCCGGCGGTGACGCTGCGGGAGTGCGAGGTCAACGGCCAGCCCGGCCTGATCGGCCAGGTCGACGGCGCCACCGTCTCGGTCTACGCCTTCGACGTCGCCGACGGCCGCATCACCCGCATCTGGGCCGTACGCAACCCCGAGAAGCTGCGTCCGTGGACGGCCTGATGAACCCGCGGCCTGGCCACGTGCGCTGTCCCGGCACCCAAGCCTGGATCTCTGACGCGCACCGGGTTCAGCGCAGCGGCTGCCACTCCGACCACTCGAATTCAACGCCAAGAGCGACCATGAACTCCTCTGGAGCCGCCTCGGCATCGGCCGCGACGGCGAGGCTGAGGAGGTCGGGCGAGTTGTGACCGCTGCCAATCATCGCGACTTCACCTGATTCAATCTGAAAGGCAGCGATCTCTACCTCTAGGCCGTCGAAGTCCACGACGTCGAACGTGAGCCCGGCAGACGCCAGATCCGCTTTGCTGACCTTGAACGCTGCGACCTCTCCCCACCTCACCTGGTCGACATCCGCCCACGAGCGCTACAACTCGGCTCACCAAGCCCCCTACGTTGCCTCGTACGTGGTCTCACGCCCTCGTCCACCCGACACCACAGTCGCCATCCTCTTCTCGCGCAAGGCGGTGAGGGCGCGACGCACCACCGTCGGAGACAGACCGGTGCGCTCAACGAGGTCAGCCACTCCGACCTGACCGCCCTCGATCAAAGCTGCCAGGACTTGCTGCTGTTTTGCGCCGATCAGTTCGACCATCGTCGTGGGTGGGCGTGGATCCCTGTGCCTCGTCGCCTTCACGATGGCGGTGAACTGAATTCCGGTGTCGACAAAAGTTGGACGGGGAAGACCCTGATCATCGAGCTCGGCGTTGACTCGGATAAGACCTGACGCCAAGGACTCGACGACTCGGACACCGCCAGGCGCGGAGACGTTGACGCCGAGAGCAACCAGCTTCGCGTTCCTGGATCGGCTGATCGCCTCGCGACCAAGCCGTTCAACCGTGAGTCCGTAGAGACCACCGGGGTTGGTGATCACCAGGCGATCTCGGTAGATGCGCAGGTGGATCGCGATTCCCTCCGACCAGGGCGCCAGATCTCTGTGGACGAGCGCATTACCGACCAACTCGCGTATCACCGAAACCGGGAACGCAGGTACGTCCCTGAGATGACCATCCGGCCCGGAGACCATGGCGTAGTCGACATTCTGCGCTACCCAGTCCACTGCGGAAGCGAGCATGCGTGGGATCGAGCCACTCAGAGACTTCGCATTTCGGAACGAGCCATCGGGCTCAACCCGAGCGACGTGCACCACGAGTCGAGAGAACCAGGTCTGGGGATACTCGCCGAGCATCATCAAACCCGCCACCGTCAGCTCGCCGGCGCCGGTGACGACTCCACCATGCCTGAGCAGGGCCTCGTCATCGAACCGACCCAATCCGCCCGGGTCTTCCCGCCTCACTGTCTCGCTCCAAGCAGCCACAGCAGACGCCTCGAGATCAGAGACCGACGTACCCGGGACCGGGGCGATGTCGAAGTGCGGGGCGGCGCGGTTGCTCAGGAATCCCTGTCGCTCGAGGTCCGAGAGCTGGAAATCGCCGTCATAGCTGCGCACCCATGCCTTGCCCGTCACGTGAGTGCAGGGCTTGAAGGCAGCATCACACTCCCCGACCTCTGCGATGACGACGGGCTTGGAGTCGACCACGGCATCGGAGATCGAGATACGTACGTGGGGGGTGAAGTCCTGGGCCTCGTTTCCGAGTCGCTGCTTGAGCTTCTGAACGTCGTAGACGCCCGTGGGTGCGAACCCGCGTCGCTCGTCGAGGCCGAACACGATCGCGCCGCCTCCCGGCGTGTTGGCAAGGGCCCCAAGGGACTCCAACGTCGTCGATGGGTAGCCGCCGGCAGCAGACTTGACCTCGATGGCAGCCGTGTCGCCTCCGGCGAACCTGAGCGTGCGCAGGATCTCCTCGATATCCATTCGTGCCTCCCGAAAGACAGATGTACGTCAAATGCACCTCAAATGTACCCGGCGACGTACATTTGAGGTGCATTTGACGTACCCCCGTGCGTCGCATCCCCGAAGACACAGTCATGCGGGCCGGCCACGCCTCGCGACGTAGGCTTGTCCGGTGCCCGAGGTACCCCTGGATTTCCCGCGTGCGTGGGTGGAGTTCGTCAATCCTGACGACCCTGACGAGCGGATGCGATGTGACCTGACCTGGTTGACGTCGGCCTACTCCTGCATCTTCGGCAACGGCTGCCCGGGGATGTTCAAGAGCTCCCCGGACGTGGGGTGCTGCACGTTGGGGGCACACTTCGCCGACGAGGAGGACGAGGCCCGGACGGCGAAGTTCGTCGCCGAGCTGACCCCCGAGATCTGGGAGCAGCACCCGGGGCGCAACGTGGGGACCGACGACTGGGTCGAGCTCGACGAGGACGGCGAGCGGAAGACCCGCGTAACGGAGTTTCGTGGGCAGGAGTCCTGCGTGCTGGCCAACCGGCCGGACTTCTCCGGCGGTTCAGGGTGTGCGCTCCACATCCTGGCCGCGAAGGAAGGCCGGGAGCACTTCGAGACGAAGCCGGACGTGTGCTGGCAGCTGCCGATCCGACGTACGTTCCGCGACGTCGAGCTCACCGACGGGACGACCTACACCGAGGTGACGATCACCGAGTACGACCGGCGCGGCTGGGGCCCGGGCGGCCACGACCTGGACTGGTACTGCTCCGGCAACACCGAGGCCCACGTCGCCGTCGAGCCCGTCTACCTCACCAACCAGGCCGAGCTGACCGAGCTGATGGGCAAGGCAGCGTACGCCGAGCTCGTCCGCCACTGCGAGGCGCACGTCCGGTCGAGGTCAGCGCTGGCCCTCCATCCCGCCAGCCCTCGCTGAGCGAGACTGAACCCCTGGCTGTATCTCGACATCAAGAGATAGTGACCCTGGATTGGTCTCTCTCTCAGCGAGAGTTCAGAATCGTTACATGCGCCTGGACCATGTTTCGTACGCTGCAGGACCCGATGGCTTGGTACAGACCGCCAAGCAGCTCGGTGAGCTGCTCGGCCAGGAGTTCGTCGACGGCGGCGTCCACCCCCGCTTCGGCACCCGCAACTACATCCTTCCGATGCGTGGCGGCCTCTACCTCGAGGTCGTCGAGGCACTCGAGCACCCGGCCAGCGACAAGGCCCCGTTCGGGCAGGCCGTCAAGGCCCGCTCCGCCCTCGGTGGCGGCTGGATCGGCTTCGTGATCGGCGTCGACGACATGACCCCGATCGAGGAGCGGCTCGGCCGCAAGGCGGTTCCCGGCAACCGTCACCTCCCCGACGGCCGCGAGCTCCACTGGCAGCAGATCGGCATCAACGGCCTGATCGCCGACCCGCAGCTCCCCTACTTCATCAAGTGGGAGACCCCCGACCTCCACCCCGGCAACGCCGGCTCCGACATCACCCTCACCGACCTGGAGATCTCCGGCGACCCCGAGCGGGTCAAGGACTACCTCGGCGATGAGCTGAAGGAGCGGGTCGACCCGTGGACCGGCAAGCCCGCCGAGAACGTCCACATCGACTGGGTCGCCGAGCACGGCACCCCCGGCCTGCTGGCCGCCAAGTTCGTGACGCCGCGCGGCGAGGTCCGGATCTGACCAGGCTCGACCTGCCGGGGGCGACGGGAGCGATTCCGTCCCCCAACATCTGGAACCACACCGCGACGTACGAGATCGAGAACCGCGCCCTCGACCCGCACGGTCGGCTCTGGGCCGCCATGGCCGAGACCGCGCCGTGGGCGGGGCGCGACGTGCTCGACCTGGGCTGCGGGACCGGGTTCTACCTGCCGAAGTTCGCCGAGACCGCCCGCACGGTCACCGGCGTCGAGCCCCATCCGGATCTCGTGACGTTGGCCCGGCGGCGTACGAAGCGACGCCCGAACGTCACCGTCCACAACGGGATCGCGCAACAGCTCCCGCTGCCGCCGGCCTCCGTCGACGTGATGCACGCCCGCTGGGCCTACTTCTTCGGCCCGGGCTCCGAGCCGGGGCTCGGCGAGCTCGACCGGGTGATGCGCCGCGGCGGCGTGGCGATGGTGATCGACAACGACGGCTCCCGGTCGAGCTTCGGCGCGTGGTTCCGCCGCGGCTACCCGAAGGTCCCACCGCCGGAGGAGCAGGAGCGGTTCTGGTCGATGCACGGCTGGACGCGGGTTCCCGTCGAGATGGACTGGTCGTTCAGCTCGCGCGCTGACCTGGAGGCGGTCGTACGCATCGAGTTCGACGCCGCCACGGCCGCCACGATCCTGGAGGAACACCGGGGGACGTATGTCGACTACGCGGTGAACCTCTGGTGGAAGCGCTTCTGATCAGCAGAGCTAGAGCCTTGTCGCGACCTGGACCAGCGTGGCCAGCGCGAGCGAGCGGCTGTGCTGCGGCCAGGCGATGACCGTGGTGACCTCGGGCGCGCCCAGGACCGGGACGGTGGCGATGCCGTGATGCTGCTCGGCGCGCGCGGACTCCGGCAGGACCGCGTACGCCCGGCCGAGCGCGATCAGCTGGTAGAGCTGCGTCGAGTCGCGGACCTCCGGACCGGCACCGCCGGCCTTGCCACCGCCCGACGGCCAGCGCATCGGCGGGACGTCGGGGATGTCGTCGAGGTCGGCCAGCCGCAGGTGTGAACGGGTCGCCCACGGGTGACCGGAGGGCAGCACCGCGACCTGTCCCTCGGTGAGCAGGTCCTCGCTGTCGAGCCCGTCGGTCGAGTCGAAGGGCCGGTGCAGGAGAGCTACGTCGGCACGGCCGTCGCGCAGATGCGGCCCCTGCTCTCCGATGCCGCAGAGGGTGACCTCGACCTTCACCGAGCCGGGCTCTGCGGCGTACGCGTCCAGCAGCTTGGTCAGCAGCTCGGTCGCGGCACCTGCCTTCGAGACGAGGACCAGGCCGGGGTCGTCGCCGCTGCCCGTGGCGCGGCGGGTGCGGCGCTCGGCGGCATCGACCGCGTCGAGGGCGGCGCGGGCCTCGGCCAGGAGCACCCGGCCGGCGTCGGTCAGCGAGACGCCGCGGCTGTTGCGCTCCAGCAGCGGCCCGCCCAGGCGTCGCTCGAGCTGGCTGATCGCGCGGGACAGCGGCGGCTGGGCGATCCCGAGGCGAGCGGCCGCACGGCTGAAGTGCAGCTCCTCGGCGACCGCGACGAAGTAGCGAAGCTCCCGGGTCTCCATGGCCCCAACCCTAGCTCCGACCTGGGAACATACCTCAGCGGTATAGGTGGCCACCGAGGTGATATTGGAGTGTTCTGCGGTCCCTGACCAGGCTGGAGACATGAGTGAGAACACGATCGCGCTGGTCACCGGCGCCAACAAGGGAATCGGCTACGAGATCGCCGCGGGCCTCGGTGCACGCGGCTGGAAGGTCGGTGTCGGTGCCCGCGACGACGGCCGCCGGGAGGCCGCGGTGGAGAAGCTGCGGGCCAACGGCGTCGACGCCTTCGGGGTGCCGTTGGACGTCACCGACGACGCCGGCGTCGCGGCCGCAGCCCACCTGATCGAGGAGGTGCACGGCGGCCTGGACGTACTCGTCAACAACGCCGGCATCACCGGCGGCATGCCGCAGAACCCGACCGAGGTCTCGATCGATCAGATGCGGGCCGCCGTCGAGACCAACGTCTTCGGCGTGGTCCGGGTCATCAACGCGATGCTGCCCCTGCTTCGGCGGTCAGCGGCGCCGCGGATCGTCAACATGTCCAGCGGCGTCGGCTCCCTCGCCCGGCAGACGGCGACCGACGACCCGCTGGCCGTGGGGCCGATCTCGGGGGCGTACAGCCCGACGAAGACCTACCTCAACGCCGTCACGATCCAGTACGCCAAGGAGCTGCGTGACACGAACATCCTGATCAACCTCGGCTGCCCCGGGTTCGTGGCCACCGACCTCAACGGATTCCGCGGCGTACGCACTCCCGAGGAGGGCGCCCGGATCGCGATCAGCCTCGCGACCCTGCCCGACGACGGCCCGACCGGCGGCTACTTCGAGGACGCCGGCCTCATTCCCTGGTGATTACATTCACGCGAAATCCAAGTACACGACGTCAAAGAAGGCCACTCTAGGGAGCGACTCGGGTCCTCTCGGACCTCTCGGAAAGATAAGGAGCTCCACAGATGCGCCTCACACCACGTCCCGGGCGTCGCCTCGGCACGGTCATCGGTTCTCTCCTCGTCACGTTGGCGACCAGCCTGGTCGCCATCACCTCCACGGCCGCCCCCGCCCACGCCGACGCCTGCTACACCTGGAGCGGCACCCTGCAGCAGGGGTCCACGGGCAACGCGGTCACCCAGCTGCAGATCCGCGTCGCCGGATGGGCGGCCTCCGGCACGATCTTCTCCATCGACGGGTCCTACGGTCCGGCGACGACGACCGCGGTCCACAACTTCCAGGCCGCCTACGGCCTCTCGGCCGACGGGGTCGCGGGAACGAACACGTTCAACAAGATCTACGCGCTCCAAGACGACGACTGCACCCCGGTCCACTTCGCCTGGAGCGAGGTCGACGACGTCTGCTACGGCGGCTGGCCGACGCCGATCTCCGGGGTGACGGTCGCCCAGGTCAAGGCCAACCTCATGCAGGCGATGTGGCGGGCCGAGGCGATCCGGCACCGGCTCGGCGACAACCCGCTGCGGGTGACCTCGGCCTACCGCTCGAGGGCATGCAACGACGCCGTCGGCGGCGCCTCCAACAGCAACCACCTCTACGGCCGGGCCATGGACCTGGTGCCCGGCAGCAGCGCGACGACCATGTGCGGCATCGGGCGTGCCTCACGCCAGTCGTTCCCGCAGGTGCTCGGGCCGGGCTACCCCGACCACAGCGACCACATCCACCTCGGCATCCAGTCGAGCGTCTTCCACAGCGCCTCGCAGTGCTTCTGACCCTCTCAGGGTGACTCGGTGAGCTGGTCGGGATCGGCATCGGTCCCGACCAGCTCGCGGAGCTTGTCGTTGACGTCCCAGATACCGACGTTCATCCCGGCGGTGACCGTCTCGCCGTCTCGCCAGTAGGCGATGAACTCATCGCCGTCGACGTTGCCGCGGAGGACCACCTCGTCCTCGGGCGCGGAGCGGCCGACGTACTCCATCGAGAACTCGAACTGGTCGGTGAAGAAGTAGGGCTGCCAGTCGTAGGCGCCATCCTTGCCCAGCATCGACCGGGCCGCCAGCCGGCCCTGCTTGATCGCGTTGTCCCAGTGCTCGACCCGCAGCGGCCCGAGCACGGTGTGCTTCGCGAGCGCGACGTCGCCTGCCGCGAAGACCCGAGGATCAGACGTACGCAGCCGCTCGTCGACCACGATGCCGTCGCCGACCTCGAGGCCGGCGTCGGCGGCCAGCCCCGTGGCCGGTGCCGCACCGACGGCGACCAGGACGATGTCGGCGGGGACCTCGCCTTCGCTGGTGCGTACGGCTCCCGGCTCGATCGACTCGACGGTCGTCCCGGTGCGGACCTCGACGCCGTGACGGACGTGGAGGTCGGCGACGTGCTCGGCGAGGACCGGACCGAGCACGTTGAGCAGCGGCTGCGCCGCCGCCTCGAGCACGACCGCCTTCCCACCGAGCCCGGTCACCGACGCGGCGACCTCGAGCCCGATCCAGCCGCCACCGACCGTGACGACCCTGGTGCCGGGATCGATCGCGTCCTTGAGGCGGCGAGCGTCCTCGACGGTGCGGAGGGTCCTCGCGTTCTCGATGCCGGGGATCGGCGGCGTCTTCGGGTCGGCTCCGGTGGCCAGGAGCACCTGGCCGAACGGCAGGTCGTCACCGTTGTCGAGCGTGACGGTGCCGCGGTCCAGGTTCAGGGCGGTCGCGGTGGTGCCGGTCAAGACGGTGACGTCCTTCTCGGCGAACCACGCCTCGTCGTGGGAGAGCTTGAACTCCTTGGCGCCGGAGAGGAAGTCCTTGGAGAGCTGCGGTCGCTCGTAGGGCAGCTCCGGCTCCCTCCCCACCAGGGTCAGGCGGCCGGCGTACCCCTCGTCGCGAAGGGCTTCGATGGCGCTGACTGCCGCGAGACCAGCACCGATGACGACGATGTCGTTCGTGTCCTCAGTTCCCATGAGGCCATCGTCGCGCGGATCGGCACTTCTATGAAGACCCTCGCACCGTCAGGACGGGTTTCAGCATCACGCCGGGCGCGGCGTAGGACGGGGTGGCGAGCAGCTCCTCGAGCGCCTTGACCAGCTCGCGCGCGGCCTCCTCCAGCGGAGGACGTACGGACGTGATGCCCGGCGGAACCGTCTGCGCGACCTGGGAGTCGTCGAAGCCGACGACCGCGATGTCCTCGCCGAGGCGGAGCCTTCTCTCGAACAGGGCGTGGAGCACGCCCATCGCGAGCGTGTCGGAGGCGCAGACGAGCGCGGTGGGCTCGGTCTCGTCGAGGATCGCGTCGGCGGCGGCCTTGCCGGAGCTGATCGAGTCCTCGGTGCGCGAGGCCAGGCCGGTGGTCGAGAGGCCGTGGGTGTGCATCGCGTGGATCCAGCCGCTTCTTCGCTCCTCACCGAGCAGCGAGTCCTTGTGCCAGCCGATCCAGGCGATCTTCGAGTGGCCGCGCTCGATCAGGTGCTCGGTGGCGATCTCGGCGCCGTAGGCGAGGTCGACGTCGACCCAGGGATGCTTGGCGTCGGGCTGGGTCCACGGACGCCCGAAGGAGACGAACCGCGCGCGCCGCGACTGCAGCCAGGTCGTCTGCTGGCCGCCGAGGTGGGTGTCGGTGACGACGAACGCGTCGACCGCGGTCGACCGGAGCAGCTCGTCGTAGCCGTCGAGCGGGTCGGCGGGGTCGCCGTAGAAGAGGAGTACGTGGTAGCCGGTCTCGGCCGCGGCCTCGACGAAGGTGTGCACGAACCGGTCCATCATCGCGTTGGCGGTGCCCTCCTGGAGGGCGGGCATCCGCAGGCCGATCAGGTGGCTCGCTCTGGTCCGGAGGCTCCGGGCGGCGCGGTTGGGCTGATAGCCCAGCTTGTCGATCGCATCCTGCACCCTGGCCAGGGTGTCGGCGCGCAGCAGATCGGGGTTGTTGACCGCGTTGGAGACCGTCTGGCGGGACACGCCGGCCAGCTCGGCGACGTCCGCCAGGGTCGGCGGAGCGGCCGATATATGACCGCCGGAACGCGGCACCGCCACGCTCTGCCTCCCTTGATGCCGACGTGGAACTCTGGATCGTTCCAAGACATGGTAACGAAGGCCGGGCTCTTGGGACGCTTTCGCCCCTATATCGGTCTCAGCCTGCTTCGTTCGGGACGATCCTCGAAACCAACTCAGGTCTCGACCCGCTTCGCGGGTTCGCTTCGCTCACCCGGCTGCGCTCGCTCGACCTCCTCCCGTTGCGCCCCCGCTCGTGCCTCGCGGGGACGCAGGCTCGGATGTCGGTGCCGTGGTCTAAGTTGCTGGCCATGGCTACCGCACGCTCGTCCAAACGCGCCACCTACCGCTGCTCGGAGTGCGGGTGGGAGACCGGGAAGTGGGTCGGCCGCTGCGGCGAGTGCCAGGCGTGGGGTTCGGTCGCCGAGGCGGCCGCTCCGATCGGACGTACGCAGGCGGCCCCCGTTTCGACCGCGGCGGTGCCGATCGGGACCGTGTCGGTGACCGAGTCGGAGCGGCGTACGTCGGGAGTGCCGGAGCTCGACCGGGTCCTCGGCGGCGGGCTGGTGCCGGGAGCGGCGATCCTGCTGGCCGGCGAGCCGGGCGTCGGGAAGTCGACGCTGCTGCTGGAGGTGGCGGCGCAGACGGCTCGCTACGGGCGCCGGGCGCTGTACGTGACCGGCGAGGAGTCGGCCTCGCAGGTGCGCCTCCGCGCCGATCGGACCAACGCGATCCAGGACGAGCTCTACCTGGCCGCCGAGACGGATCTCGGCGCCGTGCTCACCCACATCGAGGAGACCCGGCCCGACCTGATCGTGGTCGACTCCGTGCAGACCATCGGCGCGTCGGGTGTCGAAGGCGTTCCCGGTGGGGTGACCCAGGTGCGCGAGGTGGCGGCGGCGCTGATCCGGGTGGCCAAGACCCGCAACATCACGACCGTCGTGGTCGGCCACGTGACCAAGGACGGGGCGATCGCCGGGCCGCGGGTGCTGGAGCACCTGGTCGACGTGGTTCTCCACTTCGAGGGCGCGCGCGACTCGCGGTTCCGGATGGTGCGGGCGATGAAGAACCGCTTCGGCCCCGTGGACGAGGTGGGCTGCTTCGACCTGTCCTCGGACGGCATCGTGGCGGTCACCGACCCCTCGGGACTCTTCGTGGAGACCCATCACGTCTCGGTCCCCGGCACGTGCGTCACCGTGACGATGGAGGGTCGCCGGCCGCTGCTCGCCGAGATCCAGGCGCTGACCGTGCTGGGCGCGGAGGAGCGCGCGAAGCGTACGACCTCGGGGTTGGACGGGTCCCGGCTCGCGATGATCCTCGCCGTGCTGCAACGCCACGCGAGGGTCGGCCTCTCCGGTCGCGACGTGTTCGCCTCGACCGTCGGCGGGGCCCGGATCAGCGACCCGGCCGCCGACCTGGCGATGGCGCTCGCGGTCGCCTCGAGCCACACCGGCACACCGACGCCGCGCGGGGTGGTCGCGCTCGGCGAGATCGGTCTCGCCGGCGAGCTGCGTCGGGTGCGAGATCTCGACCAGCGACTCTCCGAGGCGGCGCGGCTCGGGTTCACCGTCGCCGTCGTTCCGGCCGACCCAGGGGCGCCGGTGCCCAACCGCCCCAATGAGCGCGAAGTCGACGGGATGCGTGTCTTTGAGGTGCACAGCATCAGTGCTGCGCTGGAATTCCTCCGCTTGGTGTGATCGGCTTGGTGACTCGTGGCCGAACGTTCTCGGCGTTACGGTTGGATCCACGGCTAGAATCGCTCCATCCCACTCCGAAAGGAATCCCGTGCCCGCCGACCGCACCGCGGACTCCATCCGACTGCGCGAGACGCTTGCTCTGATCGCGCCCGGAACACCGCTGCGTGACGGGCTCGAGCGGATTCTCCGCGGCCGCACCGGCGCGCTGATCGTGCTCGGCCACGACAAGATGGTCGACGGCATCGCGACCGGTGGCTTCACGCTCGACGTCCCGTTCACCTCCACCGGCCTGCGTGAGCTCGCCAAGATGGACGGGGCGATCATCGTCGACGACTCGCTGAGCCGGATCGTCCAGGCCGCCGTCCACCTGATGCCCGACCACACCATCCCCTCGACCGAGACCGGCACCCGTCACCGCACCGCCGACCGGGTCGCGAAGCAGACCGGGCGCCCGGTGATCTCGGTGTCCCAGTCGATGCAGATCATCGCTGCGTACGTCGGGGAGACCCGCCACGTCCTGGAGGACTCCGGCCAGATCCTCTCCCGCGCCAACCAGGCGCTGGCGACCCTGGAGCGCTACAAGCTGCGCCTCGACGAGGTGGCCTCCACCCTGTCGGCGCTCGAGATCGAGGATCTGGTGACCGTGCGCGACGTGGCCGTCGTCGCCCAGCGCCTCGAGATGGTCACCCGCATCGCCCGCGAGATCGAGGACTACGTGCTCGAGCTCGGCACCGACGGCCGGCTGCTGTCCCTCCAGCTGGAGGAGCTCATCACCGGCGTCGACGCTGAGCGCGAGATGGTCATCCGCGACTACCTCCCCCGCGGCCGGCGCGCGCGTTCGCCCGAGGAGCTGCTGGCCGAGCTCGAGGCGCTCAACTCCGCCGAGCTCGTCGATCCCGCCGCGACCGCCCGGGTCCTGGGGCTGACCACCTCGGACGCGTTGGACGGTGCCGTGGCCCCGCGCGGCTACCGCCTCCTCGCCAAGGTCCCCCGCCTCCCACCCGCCGTCGTCGACCGTCTCGTCGACCACTTCGGCACCCTCCAGAAGCTCCTCTCCGCCAGCGTCGACGACCTCCAGGCCGTCGAAGGCGTCGGTGAGCTCCGCGCCCGCTCCGTGCGCGAAGGCCTCTCCCGCCTCGCCGAGTCCACCATCCTCGAGCGCTACGTCTGACCCCTGCCGAACCGTCGCCCGCGTCGGCCGAAGCGTCAGCTAGGACGGCCGAGGCGTCAGTTACGTCGGTCGAGGCGTCAGCTAGGACGGTCGAGTTGGCAGCCGGCGACGCCTCGGGCGACGCGGGTGACGCCTCGGCCGACGGGGGTGACGGCTCGGCTGTTAGTTGACCGGGGAGTCGGGTTCCGTACGCGACAGGGCGGTGCCCGGCTTGTAGAGGCCGAAGGTGGCCGATGACGGTTCGCCACCGAGGGCGGCGGCGACGATCACGAAGAAGTTCGGCTTCACCCACGGGCCGTGACCGGTGCACTCGCCCGCGACGACACGTCGGCCGCTCCAGGTCAGGGGCAGCGTGGTGACGACGTCGCGGCGTACGACGATCTCCCTGGTCGGCACGGCCTTGGCGCAGTCGACCGTCGACCAGACCAGGTCGCCGCCCTTCTGCGAGATCCGCACCTGGAGCGCGTCCGCGGACAGCTTCCAGGTGCACGCAGAAGCCTTCACGGTGCGCAGCTGCAACGGGATGGTGACGTTGTCGTAGGAGTAGGCGTCGGTGACGGCCGGCTCGACGATGATGTCGGAGGGCGAGCACTCGCCGGTCGGCTCCGGCGGCGCGCTGCTCTTCGGCTTCTTGGGCTTGTTGCCGCCCTGGTTGCCGCCCGCGTTGCCTGCTTCCTTCGACGGCTTCGCGCTGGGCGTCGGCGTGACCGTCACGGTCGCCGTGGGTTCGTCGGCCACAGGTGTTGCGGTGTCATCCGCACCGTCGGAACCACTGAAGAAGAACCGCGAGATCCCGACGATCAGGAGCAGGACGATGCTGAGCACCGCCAGCCGCCGGCGCCAGTAGACCGAGGCCGGTAGCCGTCCTCCAGTCCTTCTCGAGCGGGCCATAGGCGACACCGTAATGATCCGGTGCGCAGGTTTCGGGGTGCCACTCCGTGCCAATACCTGTCGCACGGCACAATCTGGGTGTGACAGTTCTCCACGACGCCGTCCTGGACTGGTACGACGCCAATGCCCGCGACCTCCCGTGGCGCTCCGCGACCGCGACACCGTGGTCGGTGATGGTCAGCGAGTTCATGCTCCAGCAGACCCCGGTCTCCCGCGTGCTCCCGGTCCACGAGGCCTGGATGGAACGCTGGCCGACCCCGGCCGACCTGGCCGCCGAGCCGACCGGCGAGGCCGTACGCGCCTGGGGCCGCCTCGGCTACCCGCGTCGGGCGCTACGGCTGCACGCGGCCGCCACCGCGATCGTCGAGCACCACGGCGGCGAGGTGCCGGCGATGTATGACGAGCTGATCGCGCTCCCGGGCGTCGGCGACTACACCGCGGCGGCGATCGCCACCTTCGCCTACGGCAAGCGGCACGTGGTCCTCGACACGAACGTACGCCGCGTCTTTGCCCGGACACTGAGCGGAGTCGAGTTCCCCGCACAGTCGGTCAACAAGGCCGAGCGCGAGCTCGCCGCCGGCATACTCCCGCAGGACGAGCCGACCGCCGCGACGTGGTCGGTCGCGGTCATGGAGCTCGGCGCCCTCGTCTGCACCGCGGCCAACCCGTCCTGCGCCCGTTGCCCGGTCGCGGACCAGTGCGCCTGGCGCGCCGCCGGCCACCCGGCGTACGACGGCCCTCCTCGTAAGGTCCAGACCTGGGCCGGCACCGACCGCCAGTGCCGCGGCCGCCTCATGGCTGTTCTCCGCGACGCCGACTCCCCCGTGCACCGCAGCCGTCTCGACGTCGTCTGGTCCGACGAGACCCAGCGGCAACGTGCCCTGGAAGGCCTCCTGAAAGACAACCTGGCCACCGAGGTGGAACCAGACTTCTTCGCGCTCCCCTAACCCGCCGCCGAAACCGCAGAAATGGCGGACGAAACTCTACTTTCGTCCGCCACGACTAACTACTCGGCCGCCATTTCGACCTTCTCGGAAAAGGCAACGCCCCGGCCACTACGGCCGGGGCGTTGCTTTGTCGGACTACTCGGAATCCGGCTTCGACTTCTCGATGTTCGTCGGCTCGTCCTGGTCGGGGAGCTCGATATCGGACACGGTCGCACCTTCCAGCGGAGGTACGTCCGGAACGACGGAGCGCTTCTGACCGGTGAAGGTGAACTGGGCGGCAGGGCCCTCACCGTCGACGTCGACCAGCACGATCTCGCCGGGGCCGATGTCGCCGTAGAGCATCTTCTCGGCGAGCACGTCCTCGAGCTCGCGCTGGACCGTGCGGCGCAGCGGACGGGCGCCGAGGACCGGGTCGAATCCACGCTCGGCGAGCACCTTCTTCGCGGCCGTGGTGAGCTCGATGCCCATGTCGCGGTCCTTGAGGCGAACCTCGACGGCCGCGATCATGTTGTCGACCATCGCGATGATCTGCTCCTGCGACAGCGGCGGGAACACGATGACCTCGTCGACACGGTTGAGGAACTCCGGACGGAAGTGCTGCTTGAGCTCGTCGGAGACCTTGGCCTTCATCCGGTCGTAGTTGCCCGCGACGTCGCTGGCCTGGGAGAAGCCCAGGTTGACCGACTTCGCGATGTCCCTCGTGCCGAGGTTGGTGGTCATGATGATGACGGTGTTCTTGAAGTCGACCACGCGGCCCTGGGAGTCGGTCAGGCGACCTTCCTCCAGGATCTGCAGCAGCGAGTTGAAGATGTCCGGGTGAGCCTTCTCGACCTCGTCGAAGAGGACCACGGAGAACGGCTTGCGGCGCACCTTCTCGGTGAGCTGGCCACCCTCCTCGTAGCCGACGTAGCCCGGAGGCGAGCCGAAGAGCCGCGAGACGGTGTGCTTCTCGCCGAACTCCGACATGTCGAGCTGGATCAGCGCGTCCTCGTCGCCGAAGAGGAACTCGGCGAGCGTCTTGGACAGCCAGGTCTTACCGACACCGGACGGACCGGCGAAGATGAACGAACCGCCGGGGCGCTTCGGGTCCTTCAGGCCGGCACGGGTGCGTCGGATGGCACGGGACAGAGCTTTGACCGCCTCGTCCTGGCCGATGACCCGCTTGTGGAGCTCGTCCTCCATGCGCAGCAGTCGCGCGGACTCCTCCTCGTTGACCTGCACGATCGGGATGCCGGTCGCGACGGCGAGGACCTCGGCGATGAGCTCCTCATCCACCTCGGCGACCTCGTCCATGTCGCCGGCACGCCACGCCTTCTCGCGCTCGGCCTTCTTGGCGATGAGCTGCTTCTCCTCATCGCGCAGACGGGCCGCCGCCTCGAAGTCCTGGCCGTCGATCGCGGCTTCCTTGCGCTGGCGCACGTCGGCGATCTTGTCGTCGTACTCCCGCAGGTCGGCGGGGGCCGTCATCCGGCGGATGCGCAGGCGCGAGCCGGCCTCGTCGATCAGGTCGATCGCCTTGTCCGGCAGGAACCGGTCGGAGATGTAGCGGTCGGCCATGGTGACCGCAGCGACCAGGGCCTCGTCGGTGATCGTGACCCGGTGGTGGGCCTCGTAACGGTCGCGGATGCCCTTGAGCATCTCGATCGCGACCGCGATCGTCGGCTCCGGAACCTGGATCGGCTGGAAACGACGCTCGAGAGCGGCGTCCTTCTCGAGGTATTTCCGGTATTCGTCCAGCGTCGTCGCTCCGATGGTCTGCAGCTCACCGCGAGCCAGCATCGGCTTCAGAATCGAGGCAGCGTCGATCGCGCCCTCGGCCGCACCGGCACCGACGAGCGTGTGGATCTCGTCGATGAACAGCACGATGTCGCCACGGGTCTTGATCTCCTTGAGCACCTTCTTCAGGCGCTCCTCGAAGTCACCGCGGTAACGCGAACCCGCCACGAGCGCGCCCAGGTCGAGCGTGTAGATCTGCTTGTCCTTGAGCGTCTCGGGAACGTTGCCCTTGACGATGTCCTGGGCCAGGCCCTCGACGATCGACGTCTTGCCGACGCCGGGCTCACCGATCAGGACCGGGTTGTTCTTCGTACGCCGCGAGAGCACCTGCATCACGCGCTCGATCTGGCCTTCGCGACCGATGATCGGGTCGAGCTTGCCCTCGCGGGCGTCCTGGGTCAGGTTGCGGCCGAACTGGTCGAGCACCAGGCTGGAGGACGGCGCCTCGGTCGAGGTCGTGCCGGTCGACGCGGTGGCGCCGGAGGTGCCGGCCTGGCCCTCCTTGCCCTGGAATCCCGAGAGCAGCTGGATGACCTGCTGGCGGACCCGGTTGAGGTCGGCGCCGAGCTTCTGCAGCACCTGGGCGGCGACGCCCTCGCCCTCACGGATGAGGCCGAGCAGGATGTGCTCGGTGCCGATGTAGGAGTGGCCGAGCTGCAGCGCCTCGCGCAGGGACAGCTCGAGCACCTTCTTGGCACGCGGCGTGAACGGGATGTGCCCGGACGGCGCCTGCTGGCCCTGGCCGATGATCTCCTCGACCTGGTTGCGCACCGCCTCGAGCGAGATGTCGAGGGACTCGAGGGCCTTGGCAGCGACGCCTTCGCCCTCGTGGATCAGGCCGAGCAGGATGTGCTCGGTCCCGATGTAGTTATGGGAGAGCATGCGGGCCTCTTCCTGGGCCAGCACGACCACCCGGCGGGCTCGGTCAGTGAACCGCTCGAACATGTACGCATCTCTCCTAAGAATTCTGGGGCGTCACCAAGATTCAACCCCGCAGACAGCCTACGCGTTCCCGACAACACAACGCGATCCGTGCGCTGAGAGCGAACACGCGTTCCGTAGGCCGGACACTGCGGGCCACGCACAAAGGCGGCTGCCGCGCCCCGGAGG